>NZ_PKOZ01000057.1 GCF_002946355.1 Pradoshia eiseniae | reverse complement strand
AAAGGGGCAGGTTAGCTCAAGAGTGAGTTGGAGATTTTTGGATATATAAGGAATAATAGTATATAATTCACAAAAGAGCTTATGAGAAAAGAAGTGTAAAGGAGAGAATGTGTAATGTTACAGTCGTTCAGTATTTTTGGAAGCATCATTACCCTAGGTGCATTAGCGGGCATTATCTATCTTATTAGAAGGTTCATTTATGGAAAATCAGCTAAAACTGATAAGAAAAGCTAATATGAATTTTTATAAAACAACTGGATTTGTATTTATTGTTATGTCAGGCTTTATCTATACACTTGAACGGGGATTTTCTTTGATTTCATCCAGTATAATTCAAGCTGGTTTTTTTTCTGGGACAATGACAGGTGAAATCCCTGAAGTAGAGGCAAGTAGTTTCTTTAACAATTTTTTTGTCCCCTTGTTCCTTGTAATTGGCGTGGCACTAATAATTTATGGAGTTAAAAAGAAATAGCTTGATCCGTTATAGTGTGCGATTGCGAAATTAGAGCAGTCGCTTTTTTACTAACGGGGCAGGTTAGCGGAAGA
>NZ_PKOZ01000056.1 GCF_002946355.1 Pradoshia eiseniae | reverse complement strand
GGAGCGGAAGACGGGATTCGAACCCGCGACCCCCACCTTGGCAAGGTGGTGTTCTACCACTGAACTACTTCCGCATAAAGCATGCACATTTTGCCTTTCGGAACTTAAAATAGTCCAACACGACAAAAAAATATTCATTATAGAGAGTGAGCCATGAAGGACTCGAACCTTCGACCCTCTGATTAAAAGTCAGATGCTCTACCGACTGAGCTAATGGCTCATATATGGTGGAGGATGACGGGATCGAACCGCCGACCCTCTGCTTGTAAGGCAGATGCTCTCCCAGCTGAGCTAATCCTCCATATGATGCCCGGCAACGTCCTACTCTCACAGGGGCGTGAGCCCCAACTACCATCGGCGCTGAAGAGCTTAACTTCCGTGTTCGGAATGGGAACGGGTGTGGCCTCTTCGCCATCATTACCGGACTATTAAAGAATGAGTATCATTCTTTCAAAACTGGATAATGTTTGTTCATGCAAAGTGTGCGTTTGTCTTTGGTTAAGTCCTCGAACGATTAGTATCCGTCAGCTCCATGTGTCACCACACTTCCACCTCGGACCTATCTACCTGA
>NZ_PKOZ01000055.1 GCF_002946355.1 Pradoshia eiseniae | reverse complement strand
GATTTACAAAAAACTTAACTAGTAATGTCTTTTTTAACTAATGCTGCATTGATCCAAGAAGGATTAATGCCTTTTTGCGTTGAATTTCTTATTGTACAAAAGGGGCAGGTTAATTCAATAGCAATATAGAATTATGAATGTACATTCCAATTCAAATTTAGGAGGTCAAAGTGGAATTTTATAAATTTGATAAAGAAAGCGGCAAACAGATTTCAAAATTCAATTCCAACTTTATTATGTCTCGTATTATCCAAACAAATAAGATAACTAACATTGGATGTATGCACTTAGATAGAAAAGGAATAGTAGGCTATCATCAAGCAGTAGGTCCCCAACTTCTTTTAATCTTAAACGGTGAGGGATATGTTCGAAATGAAAAAGAAGAATATTTTAAAGTTGAGGCTGGAGATGCTGTTTTTTGGGGAAATGATGAGTGGCACGAAACTAAAACGGATGTTGGATTAACTGCTATCGTCATTGAAAGTGAGGAATTAAATCCTGCATCATTTATGCCATTAAAAAACCATTAACAGAAGAGTAGAGCTGTTATTTAGACATCTTTTCCTATGCGACTAAAGGGGCAGGTGTGCGGCCGAGCCTAGGTCGTATCATATAGCGGGTGGGATTCCCGCCGAGTAAGAACTAGCCATTCGCTCGTAG
>NZ_PKOZ01000054.1 GCF_002946355.1 Pradoshia eiseniae | reverse complement strand
AATTCAGGAAAGTAGCGATCAATCCAGTTATGAACTTGTCCTTGTACAATCTGTTGGTCAACCGTTAGTAGATCGCGTAATTTCTTAGCCACCCGAAGTTCGGCATAAACGCCTTGTGGAATAGTTGGTTCGGCATATCTCCCGTCCTTAACCAATTGTGCAATGACTCTCGCATCTTTCACGTCATTCTTTGTTGGCGAGTTATCATCAAGTTCTTTAGTTTTCTTTACGTGCAGTGGATTAACTGCCACAAATTTAATGCCTTTTTCCTTCAGAATATGCGCTAAGTTAAACCAATAATGCCCTGTCGGTTCCATCCCGACAATGACTTGATGCATCTCGTGTTTCTGTTTAAGCTGACAGATCCAATCTAGAAAATAGTGAAATCCTTCTTTTGTATTCTCAAAATAACAAGGTGATCCAAACTCTATTCCTCTAAAGTCTTGAGCTCTGGCAACGTGTTTGAATTTTGCGATATCTACACCGATAATAAGCGTTTCAGGCGTGATTTGAGCAATCTTCCTATTTTGGTTATAATTCATGATGGACCTCCTGATTTTGATTGTTTTGTCCCTTAAGCTGGCCAGCATTTAGGACACTTTCATCGTATCAAGAGGTCTTTTTATGCTCAAATCTCATTTTCATTCATTACAGGAATGCTGCCCC
>NZ_PKOZ01000053.1 GCF_002946355.1 Pradoshia eiseniae | reverse complement strand
TCAGGTAGATAGGTCCGAGGTGGAAGTGTGGTGACACATGGAGCTGACGGATACTAATCGTTCGAGGACTTAACCAAGAACAAACGCACACTTTGCATGAACAGACATTATCCAGTTTTGAGAGAGTGAAAAAAGTTCAAAAAAACTCTTGACTAAAGTCAGAAATGATGTTAGAATAATAAATGTCGCTGACGAAGAAGTCTGGTGGCGATGGCGAAGAGGTCACACCCGTTCCCATTCCGAACACGGAAGTTAAGCTCTTCAGCGCCGATGGTAGTTGGGACTCACGTCCCTGCGAGAGTAGGACGTCGCCAGGCAAATAGATATGGAGGATTAGCTCAGCTGGGAGAGCATCTGCCTTACAAGCAGAGGGTCGGCGGTTCGATCCCGTCATCCTCCACCACTTACCTTAAAAAAACTTCCAAAAATTTCTACTTGAAATTAGCGAGAAGAACCGATAAAATAAAAAAGTCTTCGTTAAGAAAACTAACACATGATTCGCCGGTGTAGCTCAATTGGTAGAGCAACTGACTTGTAATCAGTAGGTTGGGGGTTCAAGTCCTCTTGCCGGCACCACTTCATGAGCCATTAGCTCAGTCGGTAGAGCATCTGACTTTTAATCAGAGGGTCGAAGGTTCGAGTCCTTCATGGCTCACCATTTATAAATATGCGGGTGTGGCGGAATTGGCAGACGCACCAGACTTAGGATCTGGCGCCTTACGGCGTGGGGGTTCGACTCCCTTCACCCGCACTTATATGCGGAAGTAGTTCAGTGGTAGAACACCACCTTGCCAAGGTGGGGGTCGCGGGTTCGAATCCCGTCTTCCGCTCC
>NZ_PKOZ01000052.1 GCF_002946355.1 Pradoshia eiseniae | reverse complement strand
ATAGCGCAAGCACGGTTCTGAGAGGGGGGAGAAGCACAATTTACCGTAAGGTAAAAAGGCTCTCCTCTACTCGACTAGTTCAAATAGGAAAGTGATTATGGTTTTTTAGATAAAATGATTAAGAATTTAATTATATCCATAGGGGGGTAAGTTTTGACAGTTCATCACTATATTGCTTCAAGCAGGGAGATTCCCACTGGCGATTATGGGAGTAAAGCTCAAATAGTACCCATTTCTCATATTTCAGAAATAAAAATTAGAGGTCTTAAAACGCCAAAAAAGACTAAGACAAATAAATATAGGAACGACAATAAAATAAATGAACAGTATATGGTCGTTTATGAAACAGAGGAAGACTTTCTAGGTATATTTGTTTCAGAATTAGATGGTTATGATGAAATAAGAAATCAATTCAGCAATCCTTATGTTTATCATCTTAGTTGTTCTGACCACAGAAAAAGTTATAGAGTGTTGTTTGAATATATCAATGAAAATCTTTTGGAAGGTGAAAGCGTTGAATTATACACTTGTCTGGATGGACACGAATTAAAAGAAAAAATTGATTCACTTAATATTTTCGTTAACTTAACAACAAAGCATTTTCAAAATGATATTGGAAAATTTAACTTAAACGAAAAACGTTTATTTGATGAATTAAGTGAACGATTTTCGTTTAGAGAAAGGCAGTATGTATTGATAATAAAATAGTACAGAAGGAAACTAGCTGATTGTAAAAAAGTGTACTTAAACTAATAGGGGCGTTCGTATTATAGAGTTCAGCCAGATCTTTCTGGTTGAACTTTTTTCATATGGATTTATTCTATCAGTAGCCAGGGTA
>NZ_PKOZ01000051.1 GCF_002946355.1 Pradoshia eiseniae | reverse complement strand
GCAAATCTCCCGAAGGGAATAACCTTGGTTTTATCCTCAGCTATTTCCAAGTTAAATTTCTTCAATCTCAGTTTTAATGACTCGTAGAATTGTATAGCTTCCCTTTTGTGTTGAAAACAACAAACAAAATCATCCGCATATCTTACCATGTATGCCTGTCCTTCACATTGTTTCCTAACCACTTTCTCAAACCATAAGTCGAGTACATAATGAAGGTACACATTAGCCAAGATAGGAGATATTACT
Organism: Pradoshia eiseniae; assembly: GCF_002946355.1. Lineage (NCBI taxonomy): Bacteria > Bacillati > Bacillota > Bacilli > Caryophanales > Bacillaceae > Pradoshia > Pradoshia eiseniae. The sequence goes on along the minus strand of NZ_PKOZ01000051.1, from coordinate 677 downwards.
CCACCTTGCGGTGTCCCCTTATCTGTTTTGTATCTTCTGCCTTCCTCCATGTAACCACCTTTGAGGAACCTACTGATTATTCTCAGGAGGTTAGGATCCGTTATTCTATGTTTCAAGAACTCCATCATCCATTTGTGGTCAACATTATCGAAGAATCCTTTGATATCTACATCTACTACATAGCTTACTAATCTCTTTTCTACATAAAAGTTTAGTATCTTTAACGCATCATGACAGTTTCTGTTTGGCCGGAACCCAAAAGAGCAGTCTAGAAAGTCATTCTCATAAATGGCATTTAGCACTTTCGCAATACCTTTTTGTACAATTTTATCCTCATGTTCCGGTATTCCTAATGGCCTCCTCTTATTAGAGTTAAGCTTTGGAATATACATTCTTCTAACTGGAACCGGACGATAACTTTTACTTTTAAGTCTGCTTGTTAAGTCCATTATATTTTCTTCCAGACTTTCGGTGTACTGCTCTTTCGTTGTACCGTTTACACCAGTTGCCTTATTGTTTGGCAGCTCATGATGACATTGAATGAGTGATTGCACATTTAATAAATGTGCAAGAGATGTAAATTTCATCTTAGGGTCAGATTTAGCTAATTCTGCTATCCTTAGTAGTTTTGTTTCCATTTATTATCCCTACCTCTGTGTGTAGTAAATGTGTCCCTA
>NZ_PKOZ01000050.1 GCF_002946355.1 Pradoshia eiseniae | reverse complement strand
TTTAGGACACTTTCATCATATCAAGAGGTCTTTTTACGCTCAAATCTCATTTTCATTCATTACAGGAATGCTGCCCCGTTTCTTCAATAAGGAATTCAACACTAAAAGGCATTCATCCTCCTTTGAATTAACGCCCCCTTTAACGATATAAAGTCAGAATTTCCATCTATAATGACCCGCAATAGGTTGTTTATAAGACGTTAATTTAATTTCCGATGCGAAGGGAGGAGTGTTATGAATTAAATACGGTATTCCATCTTTTGTACGTTTATCAGAAATGATACCTGCGTGGTCTGTGCCCTCCAAAAAAATAACTATATCACCCGGTTGCCACTCCGCTAAATTCTCTGGATCATTAGGAATTAATTCGGTTGTCAGAGATTCAGTGAAACGTTGAAAAAAGACATATTGATTCGGAACCCGTCTAAAATCAATATGAGGATCAGGATTTCCTTCTACCCTTGGATATAATGATGTATTTTCATTAATATCTTTATCCATTAAATCTTTTAAATTTATTCCAGCTCCAGCTAGTCCTCGCCAAATAACATCTGTACAAACACCCTCACTAGCTGGTGGATAGCCACTTTCATAATAAGCACTCTTGTATCGCGTTCGGGTTTCCACTTCTTTCCTTGCAGTGTCTACTATATCTAATGGATCAGCCACACTATTTTGATTAGTATCAACTTGGCTATATTTTTCTTCTACTACTATTTTTTTAGCTAAAAAACGATCTAGATGAATACCTGCCATATCCAAAATCAGACCATCTCTAAAAAACACTGAAAATATTGGTATCATCACTATCAATACACAAAAAATCAAATACTTTTTTTTAACCCCCATTTTACTCCATCCCCAATTCCACAACACTATTATTAAATAAACTTATTCCACTAATCTCCCTCAATATACAAAGCGAAATCTCTCGATTTCTCCTGTTTTCATAGAATTACTTAGTCGTTTAATATCGTTTGG
>NZ_PKOZ01000049.1 GCF_002946355.1 Pradoshia eiseniae | reverse complement strand
ATAGCGCAAGCACGGTTCTGAGAGGGGGGAGAAGCACAATTTACCGTAAGGTAAAAAGGCTCTCCTCTACTCGACTAGCGAAAAAAGAAATAATACCTTATTATGCAGAACCTCTTATAGAAGTAAGATGGCAGGTTAATTAAAAATTGCGGGGAGAGTAACCGATGAATTTAGGTAATCCAATAGCAAGAGGAAATACGGCAAAAATTTATCTTTTAGACAATAAAATAATAAAAGTCTTTAATGATTTTTTGCCAAATACGGAATCTATAAATGAGGAAAATAAACAAAAATATGCATATTCTTGCGGTCTTCCTGTACCTAAAATTTTTGATGTGACCAAGATAAACGGAAAACAAGCAATTATAATGGAATATATTAAGGGAATAACTTTAGGAGATTTATACTTAGAGAATAAAGAACGTGCTGAATATTATATGAATATTTCAGTCGATATGCAACTTGAAATCCATAGCATAGTTCCGGATACAATTGAATCAATGGATGATAAATTGCATCGCCAAATAAATACATCTCCTATTTTAAATAAAAGATTAAAATCATATTTACTCAAGGAATTGAATTCAATAACATTCACTAATAGGCTCTGTCACGGTGACTTTCATCTATTTAATCTGATTAAGACAGAAAATCGGATGGTAGTTATAGATTGGGTTGATTCGAGTTCAGGGGATATTCGTGCCGATGTATATCGGACTTATCTTTTATATTCGCAATTTTCATCGGAATTAGCTGAAATGTATATGCGAATTTATTGTAAAAAGAGTGGATTGTTACGCTCTGAGATTCTTCAATGGGCACCAATAGTTGCTGGAGCAAGATTATCTGAGACTGTCTTGACTGAAAATTCAGAACGACTTATGGAGATAATAAATACTTATCTAAAGATGTAGTAGATAAAGAAGCCAATAACATAAACACTGAATTTTGATAGTATTCTTTTTAAAAGAGTTACATTTCAACTGAAATACTTTAAGTATCTGAATAAACATACTTAAATGTAGTGTAGTGCTTTGATACCTTGAAAAGTATCTTTGAAGTTGAAAAACCACCTAAAATATCACAAAT
>NZ_PKOZ01000048.1 GCF_002946355.1 Pradoshia eiseniae | reverse complement strand
TTTAGGACACTTTCATCGTATCAAGAGGTCTTTTTATGCTCAAATCTCATTTTCATTCATTACAGGAATGCTGCCCCGTTTGTGAAATAACAGAAAAGAGCTGATCGCAGCTTTTGGATTCGGCAGGGAAGCTCCTTAATTAAAACAGATAATTTAAATTTCATATTGAAGATACAACCACTCTATTGCATCTTTTAAATTTTCTGCAACATATTCAATATCAATATCTTCAATCTTTTCATAGTGTTCGTTTAGCGTTGAATAACCTGCTCCAGTTTTCACAAGTATTTTAATGCAGTTTGCAGCTGATGCAGCCTGCATATCACTCCATCTATCACCTATCACAATACAGTTTTCTAATCGTACATTATGCTTTTCTGCACCACTACGTAACATTCCTATATTAGGTTTTCTACAATGACAACCTTCACTGTAGCTATGCGGACAAATAAAGATATCATCGAAACCAAATCCGTTTAGTTCTACTATGAAGTCACTAATAGTGGCCTTGCCTGCTGAGATACCAGGTTGATTAGTAAATGAAAATACTTTTATTCCGTCACTCTTTAATTTGCGTATTAGCTCTTTCGAGAATGAAAATAACTCAAAATCTCCAGGATAATGCACAGTGTTGTCTCCACCGATGGTACCATCTCTATCTATAAATACTGCTTCTATCTTACGTCTGTTATTCAAAATAGCCTCCTACACGCCACGAATATGTACAACTATATATTTTCGACTATATTAATGTAATTTCCTTCTTCCGCTAAACTGCCCCTTTAGCTTAAGTGCAATTATCCATAAAACTAATTACATCATTACAGCGGAAATATAGATGTAAAGGAAATATGCAACTGGAATGATAGTAATAATTAATCCTATTACCCTAGTTTTCAGTTTAAATTGTAATAATATACCAATCACCCAAATAAAGAACCAAATAATGATTGTGAAGTCATTGGTAGAACCTTCTCCAATCCCACTAAAGCCATATCCAAGAACACTAGAAATCATAACGAAAAGCCCCGTAATTACATTTACGACTATTAACATAGGTTTGTTCAACATGCTCCCCCTTTCCCTTTATAACAAAATTCCTTCTCTTCCGCTAACCTGCCCCGTTAGTAAAAAAGCGACTGCTCTAATTTCGCAATCGCACACTATAACGGATCAAGCTA
>NZ_PKOZ01000047.1 GCF_002946355.1 Pradoshia eiseniae | reverse complement strand
TTTAGGACACTTTCATCATATCAAGAGGTCTTTTTACGCTCAAATCTCATTTTCATTCATTACAGGAATGCTGCCCCTTTACTTCCATAAGAACTTCAACACAAAAAGGCATTAATCCTTCTTCCTGGATCAACGCCACTGATTGTTTAAGTGGATTTCTTTCATAATTACAACTTATTTCCTTCGCTGGCTTTTCATTTAATGATCACATATAACACATATGATTTAATGGTCAAGGACCCGTACCACAAGTAATTGTATGTAAGCCAATCACTGAAAATTGGAGAGTCTACAATTATTTCAAAAAGCCTTAAACCATACATTAAGTATAATGATAATAGGTACACACCATACGCAAATATCAAAAATCAATTCCCATATTGGGTTGTGTTGATTTGCTGCTTTTCCTTCATTTATCTTTTTTTTATATAATTCTTGCACTTTCCTTTGCTTATCGCTTTTGTCTTGTTTATTAAGGTACATTGGTATCACTCCTGTTCCCTGAATGATTTTGGATGGCTGACAATAAAATGGTGAATTATAGAATTTTCTTTAAGGAATTATTCTCTATTATATTGAAATATCCTTCTTCTGCTAGTCGAGTAGAAGAGAGCCTTTTTACCTTACGGTAAATTGTGCTTCTCCCCCCTCTCAGAACCGTGCTTGCGCTATTAACGCACACGGCTCCTCCTAGTTATCATTTACAGAATATAGCTAATTTCTTTTCTTAATTCATAGATGTTGACCCTGATTCTTGGTTTGGGAAGTGGGAACATTTGAAGGAAGAGCCTGAATTTATCCCATGTAAAGGACTTTCTCTGACTCCTTCTATTCAGCCATTTAAATAGTAAAATTTCGATTTTCTCTTTGAAGTCATTAACAGTTTGAGAATTGTCAGTGATGCAGTAATAGTTGTAGTATCCTACTAGAGAGCGTCTAAATCTTTCCATGATTAGATGGATACTTTTATTTCTATTAGACTTCAACCATTCCTTAGATTCTTTAAGCTTGCCTTGGACTTTCTTTCTGCTCGATTTCCGTTTAACACGAAACTTTCCTTGTTTACTTTTCCCACAATAATGAGTAAATCCAAGGAAATCGAAGGTTGCAGGCTTACCATTCCCTGTTCGTTTTGCATTATTTTCCGCAAATCTCCCGAAGGGAATAACCTTGGTTTTATCCTCAGCTATTTCCAAGTTAAATTTCTTCAATCTCAGTTTTAA
>NZ_PKOZ01000046.1 GCF_002946355.1 Pradoshia eiseniae | reverse complement strand
TGGATAGGCTACACTAAGTTGGACAGATAAAATAAGGGACTGTAAACTTAGACTAATACCTTAAGGAGCGTGCTATGATGACACGTCAACGTCGAACTTTTACACCCGAATTTAAGCTGCAATTGGTGAAGCTATATGAAAATGGGAAATCTCGTGCAGATATCTCAAGGGAATATGATATTACCCCGTCCGCTTTAGACCGATGGATTAAGAACCACCAGGAAACAGGCTCTTTCGCTGCCAAGGATAATCGCTCAGAAGAAGAAAATGAATTAAGTCGTCTTCGTAAAGAAAACCAGCGTTTAATGATGGAGAATGACATTTTAAAGCAAGCAGCGCTGATCATGGGACGAAAATAGATGTGATTCGAAATAACGCTCACCGCTATTCGGTATCAGCAATGTGTGACGTCCTCCAAATTCCGACCAGTACCTATTACTACCATGCCGATCTTAGAGGCAAACGTAAGCAGAAAGATGAAGATAAAGAGCTTTCCAAAGAAATCTCCCGAATTTTTAAAGAAAGTAGAAACAACTACGGAACACGGAAAATCAAGAAAGAATTAGCGAAGCTACCGGAGCTAAAACCAGTGTCACGCCGCCGGATAGGCCGGCTAATGAACGAAATGAGACTTGTTTCAACCTATACGGTAGCGCAATTCAAACCACACACCTCTGGGTGTAATGAGGCAACTGTGAAAAATGAATTACAACGCCAATTTAAACAAGAGGAACAGTTAGCTGTGATTGTCAGTGATTTAACATATGTCCGTGTCGGGAAGAAATGGCATTATGTATGTTTATTTGTGGACCTTTTCAACCGTGAAATCATCGGCCATAGCGCTGGAGCGAATAAGACCGCCGGTCTGGTTTACCAGGCTTTAGCTAGCATTAAGGGGGACCTGAAAGAGATTCAATTGTTTCATACTGACCGTGGTAAAGAGTTCGATAATAAACTAATCTCAGAGGCACTCCAGACATTTGGAATTCAGCGATCATTGAGCAAAAAAGGATGTCCTTATGACAATGCGGTGGCTGAAGCGATGTTTAAGGTATTTAAAACAGAATTCGCTAATGGGGCCTATTTTTCTTCGCTTGAACAGCTCGCTCTTGAACTGGATGATTATGTTCATTGGTTTAATCACATTCGTATTCACGGAACACTGGGCTATCTAACACCTGTAGAATTTAAACAGCAGACCTTATAATTTTTGTCCAGTTTAGTGTGGACAATCCA
>NZ_PKOZ01000045.1 GCF_002946355.1 Pradoshia eiseniae | reverse complement strand
ATTTGTGATATTTTAGGTGGTTTTTCAACTTCAAAGATACTTTTCAAGGTATCAAAGCACTACACTACATTTAAGTAATATACTTCACAAATTCGTTTAATTATATTTGATTACTTGCGATATCTATTAAGTAATCTTGAATCGCAATATCCCCAACCAATCCAAGAGGATTCAGGATATTTTTATATTCTTCTTCACTTATTTTTTGACAATCCAATATGGGCAAGAGGGTATTACCAACACTTTTATAATATTCATCCATAAATTCTATAACATATTCCACTTTACATAGTTCTTCCGTTCCCATTAACGGTTTCGGATAAGTACCAACAAACTTCCAGGAACGATTCAGAATGGAAGCAATTCCTGAATTAGCAATAAATAAGAAATTCTTTATCTCTAGTTCTTTAATTATTTCTTGAAAATTTATTGGCTGTTCAGTAAAAGATTTTATGTATGCGATTATTATGTCATCCTTTTTATTTATTCGTAAATCTCCCGCTACAACGACACCGTAAACATATTTGTTAATTTGCTGAAGATATATTTCGAAAATTAGCCCTGGATATATTTCACGAAACTTTCTATTAAACACTGATTTATCACTCCCTTTATTTCCTTCTAAAGCTAACCTGCCCCGTTAACTGAAGAAGCACGTTAATTTACTTCTTGTAATACATCCCCAATATAGTCTCTTAATTCCTCTTTAATTTCTTCTAATGATTCATTAAGGAGTTCGCCACTAATCTTGCTCCCTGGTATGTTTTTTGGAACAGGCATACCTAAGAGAGTGCGTTCGCATTCCCATATTTTAATTATATGTAAGTCATTAAGTTCGCTGTTTTTGTTAATGTTATCAGTAATACCTATTGCAATTGAAGAAGTATACCCAGGCACAAAAGGATCATCGCCCTCTTTAGCGAAATCTGCATTAAATTCTAAGTTCTTCTTTGCGAATACAGTTTTATTTTCATTCAATATTTTTTCTATATGTTTTTGAAGTGTCAATTCAATATTTTTAATCTTACTTCTTAGCCCTTCTGTGAAATCCTTTTGTTGATATTTCATATATCAATCACTCCCTACAAAATGAATATATAACAGAATTCCAACAGATATAGCGAATTCCTTCTTCTGCTAACCTCCCTCAATAAACATAGTGAAATCTCACGTTTTCTCCTGTTTTCTTAGATTTTCATCATCGTTTGATATCAATAGACTATCTTCTATATGGTTGAAACTATCTCAGA
>NZ_PKOZ01000044.1 GCF_002946355.1 Pradoshia eiseniae | reverse complement strand
TGAAGTGACCCCAAAAAGTTAGACACAGTTATTTCCTTAAGCAGCTCGCATAGAATGAGTCCGATATTGTATCGGGCTCATTCCTTTTAATTTGACCTTGATTCGTTTGTGATTATAGTAATGAATATATTTATCTAATTCCGCTTTAAAATGCTCCATACTCTCAAACTCTTGAATGTAAAGTAATTCTGATTTCAAGAGGCCAAAAAAGTTTTCTATCACGGCGTTATCTAGGCAATTGCCTTTTCTGGACATACTTTGTGTAATGCCATGTTCTTTTAGGGACTGAATGTACTGGTTCATTTGATAGTGCCACCCCTGATCAGAATGAAGAATTGGACATTCTCCTTCGGATAATCGAGTGAAAGCCTGCTTTAACATTTTTGAAACCAGTGAATAGACTGGTCGTTTCTCTATATTGTAGGCAATAATTTCACCATTAAATAGGTCTAAGACAGGAGAAAGATATAGTTTTTTTCCAAACAAATGGAACTCTGTCACGTCTGTTACCCACTTTTCGTTGGGTCTTGTTGCGCTGAAATCACGTTTCAATATGTTTGGTGCTATTTTTCCAACGTTCCCTTTATAAGAGCGGTATTTTTTCATGCGTACAAGAGATTTCAATCCAAGTTCTTTCATAAGACGTTGGACTGTCTTGTGATTGATTTGAAGCCCTTGGTTCCTTAGTTCCAACGTGATCCTACGGTAGCCATATCGTCCTTTGTTTTCATTGAAAATGGAAGAAATCGCTGTTTTTATTTCTACATATTTGTCTGCCCGATTTCGGTTTTTAATCCAATAATAATATGTACTGCGTTTGATATTAGCCAGTCCAATCAGCTTTTGGAAAGGAAAATTTCTCCTTAGTTCATGCACTACTAGCGCCTTGTCTTTTGTTGTAATGCTTCCTTTTTCTGAACTAAGGCATTTAACTTTTTTAAATAAGCATTTTCCATTCGGAGATTGTCTATTTCTGCCTGTAATTCTTCCACAGAACTTTTATCTGTCGTCTGTTTTTTGGTTGGTTTTTGACGGTCTTTTTTCATAGATGGACGCCCCTTTTTCTTCGAGTCTAGGGCCGTTATACCTTCAGTGACTAAGCTGTTTTGCCATTGCCATAGAATGGAGTCAGAAGACAAATTAAACCTCGCAGCCGTATCAAAAATGGACGTCCCATGTACGTTCATATAGTTTAGTATGTCTAGTTTATCTTGGGTGCTGTACTTTGTATAGGTTTTAATAAATGCTTTATCTCCATGATACTCGTATTTCTTTACCCAATATTGAAGTTTACTTACATGTACACCGATTTCCTTAGCTATTGTATTACACCCTCTATTCCCATCTAGATACCGTTTAACTGCTCGCATTTTTTCCTCTTCAGTGAATTTAGCCAAAAGAAAAGCACCTCCAAATGTTAGATGATTTGTCTAACATTTGGGGTGCACTTCA
>NZ_PKOZ01000043.1 GCF_002946355.1 Pradoshia eiseniae | reverse complement strand
CAAAAAGGCATTAATCCTTCTTGGATCAATGCAGCATTAGTTAAAAAAGACATTACTAGTTAAGTTTTTTGTAAATCAGAAACAATCCAATCAACTACATCTACTAAGTCTTTTGCTAAGTAATCAGGTTCAATCCCTATCCAATTGTGACGATACGTTGTAAGTGAACCTACGCCCCAACCTGTTTTGACTAACACTTTTTTTGTTCCTGCTTTGCTAGCAGCTACCATATCAGTATTACCTGTATCCCCAACAACATAACATTCTTTAAGAATTAAAAGATGCTTTTCTTGAGCTTCCAGTAAAAGGCCAATATTGGGCTTTTGGCAATTGCATCCGTCATCAGGTTTATGAGGACAATAGAAAATGTCATCAAAAAATGCAGAGTGTTTCTCCAACTCTTCTTCCATCATTTTAAATCCTCTTAGCAGTTCTGTTTCTGTAAAGTATCCTCTGCCAACTCTCGTTTGATTAGTAAATAGAAATACTTTTATGCCCAATTCATTAAGTTTCTTTATAGCTTTAGGAGCATATTCATACAAAGTAAACTCAAATGGGTATATGCCACCGCCCTTACCACCAATTGTTCCATCACGGTCTAGGAATACAGCTTTGATTCTAACACCTCCTAATTATAAGTTCCTATCCATCTCTTTTTATCTCCTTTATACTTCAACTAACTTTCCCCTTTACTTCCATAAGAAATTCAACACAAAAAGGCATTAATCCTTCTTCAATCAATGCTCCGACTAAATATCCCTTTCTAATCTTCAGTAACAATTTGTTTTTTTCTCTTTCTAAAAAGGGTTACATTGTGAATAGGTTTAACTACATTATCTTCCCAAAATATTGCACTACCATTTGGTATAGCGTATATATCTCTAGTAGCAGATAAAGACAACAATTCTTTATCATTGTTTCCGTTATAGTGAACTTCTACGCTGAAATCTACTAAGCCTAAACCTTCTATCACCTGTGTTTCTAGATAATATTGATCCTTTGTAATAATGCAGTCTTCACTAAAAACTAACGCACCAGCACTAACACCAACAATTAATCCCGAAAACTCTTTGATTTCTTGTATCAATTCTTTTTCTGCTAATATTCGCATTAACTTTTCTGGTCTACCACCAGTAAAATATAAAATGCTGTGTAGTTTAATTTCCTTTTGCATCTCTTGATTTGTTAGCTGATAGTCGAGAAGTTTGATGTGCTCCATCCCTATATCCTTAAAGGATTTTTTCAAAGAGGTAAACCATTTATCGACTTTTGAGTTCTCAGTGGCAAAAGGAATTATTAAGATGTTATTACCTATTTCAATTGAATTTGATAAATAATACATCACATCATCGAGTTCCTTATTTAATGGATTTCCTCCCCCGATAAAACAGAGTCTCATTAATTTTCTCCTCGTAAAATTTTTATATATTGCACCTTATTATTGTTAAAATAGGCTGTTATCTCTTC
>NZ_PKOZ01000042.1 GCF_002946355.1 Pradoshia eiseniae | reverse complement strand
AGTCAAGTCCATATTCTTGTGTAAAATTAAAAACAATGTTTATTGGATGTGAAAATAAAACTTCTCCATTGATCTATAACGTAACTTCTCCCATTTTTTTGCCGAAACATCCGTGAATACATTCTTCACAGGAGAAATAGGCTGTCAAGGGCGTTTTTCCCCTTGATGGCCTATTTCTCCTGTGAAATCCTTCAGGATGGATGTTTCAAAAAATCGCACATTCATATTGGAAGAGGTTTTTGTTTGTCATACACCTCTTGTTGGTTCATCAAAACAGCTCCGATGAGACGGTAGGCTGATTGGGTGTTGGGGAAGATTCGAATGACGGTTTCCCTTCTCCGAACTTCTTGATTTAGCCGTTCCAGGGAGTTCGTACTTCGTATATATAGACGGACGTTTTCTGGATAACTCATGTATTGGATGGCATCCTCGAACCCCTCATCTAGTATTTTGAGGGCATTTTCATATTTAGGTTGTTCCTCGTACTTTTCCATTAATTCTTGTTTGAATTGCCGACAATCTTCGATTGTGACAGCTTCAAATACTCGTTTTAGCATGAGGCGGACGTCATCTGAATCTTTTTTAGGAAGTTTGTCGATGATATTTCTTTTGAAATGGACATAGCATCGCTGCCATGCCGTCCCAATGAATTCCCTTTGTATAGCTTTTTGGAGACCTTGATGAGCATCCGAAATGACTAATTTCGGTGATTGAATGCCCCGTGATTTAAGTTGCTGGAGGAAGCGAGTCCAGCTTTCGAAGCTTTCCGCATGGTCAACGGAAAGCCCTAGTATTTCTCGACGATTGTCTTCACGAATTCCTGTGGCGATATAAACGGCTTTAGAGACTACTCGATGGTGCTCTCGCACCTTAATGTACATGGCATCTACAAATATATAAGGGAAATAGGCCACATTTAATGGCCTGCTTGCCCATTCTTTCACAACAGGATCTAATTGTTTTGTCAGAGAGGAAACAAACGATTTGGATATCGATTCGCCACATAGCTGCTTGATGATTTTGTTCACTTTACGTGTGGAGACGCCATTGATCACCATCTCAAGCATGGAGAGAACTAAAGCCTGATCACAACGAGCATATTTTTCAAATACGGTGGTTGAAAATTCCCCTGAGCGTGTTCTTGGCACTTTAAGAGGAATCTTACCGATATTCATGGTGAGCTCTCTTTCGTAATACCCATTACGGCTGTCTTGGCGTTCAGGAGAACGTTCATAATGGGCAACTTGAAGATGTTTATCTCGTTCATATTCCATATAAGCATTCAGTGTGAGCACAACCGCAGATTTAACGACAGAATCCATCTCAGAATTCATAACCTTTTCTTTTAGAACTTCGATATCCAGGTTAAACTGTAAATGAGTCATCTTTATTCCTCTTTTCGATGTGTTTTTTGGGATAAAAAACATTGTTTCCAAGAGTGAATAAAATGACTCTTTTTATTTACACAATTATATGGACTTAATC
>NZ_PKOZ01000041.1 GCF_002946355.1 Pradoshia eiseniae | reverse complement strand
TGAACTGCACCCTATAAAGTAGACAGTTTAATAAAAAGGGATGTGCCGTGTTTATGCGGCGATGAGATGACTTCGGTAAGCTGCCGGAGCCATCTTTTTTAATGTCCATTGCTTTCTCGTATTGTTATAGTGATCCATATAATCATCAATCATATATTTTAGTTCCGCCAAACTGTTTGCCTTCTTGTAAGGAACTTCGTCCTTCATATGTCCAAAGAAGGATTCCATCGGGGCGTTGTCCAGGCAGTTTCCCCTTCGTGACATGGACTGTAAGAGCCCCATCTCTTTCACGCGAGATTGATATTCAGGATGCGTGTAATGAAACCCTTGATCCGAATGAATCATTGCTTCTGGATGTAATTGATTCTCATAAAAGCTTTCTAACTTGGTTAATGTTCGGTAGACTATCTCCATCCGCAGGCTTGTCGAGAGTTCATAGGCGACGATCTCTCGTGTCGCCACATCTTTCACGCAAGACAAATAAGCCGTCTTCCCACCACGGATTTGCAGGTAGGTGATGTCGGTCAAGAAGACTTTCCCTGGTTCCTGTTGGTCAAACTGGCGGTTCAAATGGTTGGGTACCTGACGGTGAACCTCTGTTGCCTTGGCCATCGTACGGTAAGGGTTCGCTCTCCGTACCTTGGCAAAAAAGTGAAACTTGCGCATCAATCGAAGGATTTTCTTGTGGTTCATTGGCTGACCGGCTTTCTCGGTGACTTCCATATATAAGCCGCGATAACCGATTTTCCCTTGGGCCTCATCATAAATCTCTTTTAGAAAGACATAATCCTGATAATCAGACTCCTCCCGGATAGCTTGTTTTTCCGCATTCTGAAGCCATTTATAATAGCCGCTTGGACTCACTTTGGCCACTTCACATAAATAACGGACCATGTTCTTCAATTGATAAAGCCGAATCGTCTCATTAATGACTTGGTATTTCTCTCGGGCTTTTAACGACGATTCTTCTTCGCCTGCCTTTCCAACTCGTCTAGCTTTTTTAGTAAGGTCAATTCCGCCTCTAAGAGGCGAATGCGGGCTTCTGCTTGGGCCAATTTCTTCTCGGCAGAGGCATTCTCTTTCTTGGGGCGTCCCTTACTCGCTTTTCCTCGGCGTTCCTCTAAAAAGCCATTTTCTCCGTATGTTTGGAAGGTTCTGCGCCAACGAGCCAGGGCGCTTTGGGCTTTTTTAATGCCAATCACCTCTAAATCGAAACCTGCTTCTCGGAATATTTCCGCTGGGCCTTTCCCAGATTGGTTTTGTTTAACCGCCTGCAGTTTGAAGTCAGGGGTATACTGAATCGCGCGGTCTGTCACGGCTTTAACGTTTGGATTAGCTTCTAGTAGTCTTTGTTGGTGTTCATTAAAGATAATCTTACTCATGAAAAATACTCCGTTCTAAAAATCGTAATGTTAGTATAACGGGAGTTTTCCTGAAAGAGAATAGGAAAACCCCGAATAGGGTCCACTTTTTTTAAAGTGTCCACTATTCGGGGTGCAGTTCA
>NZ_PKOZ01000040.1 GCF_002946355.1 Pradoshia eiseniae | reverse complement strand
CTATACTGTTTTTAGGCATACCAAATAACCCTCCAGCTATCTTGTGGAAGGTTTTTCTTTATGTGGTTGGATAACCTTTTTAAGCTATATCTAGGAAATGTTCTTTGCCTTTTAATAAAGCATAAATCCAGTGAAGAAGTTTATTAATACAAGCGACAATTGCCACCTTCGAAGGCTTTCCTTCTGAGCGTTTCTTGTCGTAGAACTCTTTGAGCTTTTTATTTCTGGAACTCCTTATTCCACATAATACAGCTAGATATAAGCTGTGTCTTAGCCTGCTGGAACCCCGTTTCGTTATATGATTCGTCGTAGCTGTAAACTTCCCAGAGGAATGTACACTGGGATCAATTCCAGCGTAAGCAACTAGTTTCTTAGGATGATTAAACCGATCAATTTCACCGATTTCAGAAATAATCGTGGCAGCGATTTTTTCTCCAATCCCAGGTATTGATTGGATAATCTTATATTCTTCTATTTCATTTGCCAGGGATATCATTTGGTTCTCCAATTCCGATAGATGTCCTTGGTAATGAAATAGGATGTCTATATACATATTCAGATTGATGAGATGGCTTTGATACATCACCTTTTGAAAAGGATTTTGAGTAGCTGAATGGATCAATTTCCTTGCTTTCTCTCTTGCCCACTGAATAGAACGAGTTGGACAATACCCTTTTATTCGTTCCGCCAGGTCCTCTTCATCCGCCTCTAGAATCTTCTCCGAAGTTGGATATTCTCTTAATATTGATAAGGATACTTTTGAAAAAAGATCTCCAAATACCTTTCTGTATTCAGGAAAAGTCTGATCTAAAATCGTGTGAAATTGCAGTTTTGCTTCCACATACATATTCGTCACGATTTCCTGTTGCCTAGAAAGGTTACGCAGGTTCATCAGTTGAATTCCCCTCAATTTATAAGGTTCAAAATCCTCTTTATAATAAAGAACACATAACTGATAGGCATCGAATGCATCTGTTTTCACTTTTCTTAAACTGGATTTCTTCGCTTGATGAGATATGATTGGGTTCAACAAAATATAAAGTAAATCATTCTCTTCTAAGCACTGAATAATGGGAATATGATAATGGCCCGTTGATTCCAATATGACCACTGGCATCTGGCCAGTCAGTGATTTTATTTCCCCTAAAAAATGTATAAAGCCATCTAATTCTTCACGGTTATGCTTGATTGAAAAGCTCTTTCCATAAGGCTTTCCTTTATCTAAAAAAGCCTGTACTTCACTTACTTCTTTAGCTACGTCTATACCCACAACCGGGTTCATTCTTTCTCCTCCTATTGCGTATTCACCAGTAACCCCTAATGCCTCAAGTAGTATTATATCTTCGCTTGTTATACGAGATCTAAGTCCCAACCAGCCTCAAACATATTTCTACAAGTAGGGGGTGAACAGTTTAGTCGACGGGATCAATGTCCCACGCCCCCGTACGTTCTACCCTGGCTACTGATAGAATAAATCCATATGAAAAAAGTTCAACCAGAAAGATCTGGCTGAACTCTATAATACGAA
>NZ_PKOZ01000038.1 GCF_002946355.1 Pradoshia eiseniae | reverse complement strand
GGGGCAGCATTCCTGTAATGAATGAAAATGAGATTTGAGCGTAAAAAGACCTCTTGATATGATGAAAGTGTCCTAAATGGCTGGCCAGCTAAAGGGACAAATCATTTAAATCAGGAGGTCCATCATGAATTATAACCAAAATAAGAAGATTGCTCAAATTACGCCTGAAACACTTATTGTCGGTGTAGATATCGCAAAATTCAAACATGTTGCCAGAGCGCAGGATTTTAGAGGCATTGAGTTTGGATCACCTTGTTATTTTGAAAATACAAATGAGGGATTTACTCATTTTCTTGATTGGATTTTTCAACTTAAACAAAAACATGAGATGCTTCACGTTATTGTCGGGATGGAACCGACAGGGCATTATTGGTTTAACTTAGCTCATATTCTGAAGGAAAAAGGCATTAAGTTTGTGGCAGTTAATCCATTACACGTCAAAAAAAGTAAAGAACTAGATGATAACTCACCAACAAAGAATGACGTGAAAGATGCGAGAGTCATTGCACAATTGGTCAAGGACGGAAGATATGCCGAACCTACTATTCCACAAGGAGTTTATGCCGAACTTCGGGTGGCTAAGAAATTACGTGATCTCTTAATCGTTGACCAACAGATTGTGCAAGGGCAGATTCACAACTGGATTGATCGTTATTTCCCTGAATTCCTGACGGTATTCAAGAACTGGGAAGGTAAGGCAGCCTTACAATTACTGAAATTGAATGTATTACCGCATGAACTCGCAGAGTTCTCCGATCAAGAATTGTTAACGTATTTAAGAAAGGCTGTTACACGTAGTGTTGGTCTGAAAAAGATACAAGCTATCAAACAAGCAGCCAAAACCTCTATTGGCATTCGTCAAGGTGTAGATATGTCGAAATTAGAACTGGAAACATTGATTGAGAAATATGAATTCCTTCAATCTAAATTCGAAGAATTAGATGCTAGAATGGATGGTCTAATTGACCAAATACCAGGTGTATCACAAATGATGGCTATTAAAGGGATTGGAAGAGATACTGTCGCAGGCTTCTTTGCGGAAGTCGGGGATCTAAATGAGTACTCCCATCCTAGGCAAATCATGAAACTCGCTGGACTGAGTTTAAAAGAAAATACATCTGGTAAACACAAGGGCCAAACGAGGATTACAAAACGAGGAAGAAAGAAACTGCGTGCTTTATTGTTTAGGGTTTGTATGATCCTAGTTGCGAAGAATTCAGCCTTCAAGGCACTTCATGCTTATTATACGCAGCGACCTGACAATCCTTTGAAAAAGATGCAGTCCATCATTGCTTTGTGTAATAAACTTATTCGGATCTTATTTGCCATCGGCAAAAAGCCATTTGAATTTCAGGAAGAAAAGATGTTAAGGGATATCCCTCATATGGCAAGCTATCATAAAACTGAAGCAGTCGCATAACCCTTGTTTAGGACGGATTGAGGAAACGTTATGATATCAACGGTTATTGGACAATTGAAGCACGGATTAGTCAGTCACGCAACTAAACTTCGGGCATGGACCCTGTGGGGCAGCATAACTGACATCCACCTCATGGAAAGGTTGGACGAAGGAATTTGAGAGCGAAGACTCTGTGAGACATGGGAGGGTTGACCTCCATGAGACATGTGGACATCCAATAGTGCGATCATAAAACAATCATTATCCAATTTTTGTATAGGATTGGCTAGTGGGTTATGAGTCTTTTTTCTTCAAATGTCCAAAATTCCCCTTATGAGATAGTTTCAACCATCAGGAAGATAACCAAACGATATTAAACGACTAAGTAATTCTATGAAAACAGGAGAAATCGAGAGATTTCGCTTTGTATATTGAGGGAG
>NZ_PKOZ01000037.1 GCF_002946355.1 Pradoshia eiseniae | reverse complement strand
TACTTAAATGTAGTGTAGTGCTTTGATACCTTGAAAAGTATCTTTGAAGTTGAAAAACCACCTAAAATATCACAAATAATAGGTGGTTTTTTCTCATTTAAAGCACTTAGGCTTTTTGTGCTTTATGATTACTTTTTATTTTATTAGCTTCGTTTCGGTCTCGTTATTTCTAAAATAAAGATTATCTGGTTCTATGCCGCAAGCTTTGGCGTGTGAGATTGGATCGTATTTTACATTGTTTTTTAAGAGTGTATAAATAAGAACAGCTATTTTGCCGCATAAATGTCCGATTGCTTTTTTCTTGTTCATTCCTTCATTTACCTTGCGGTCATAGTAGGCTTTGAAGACTGTAGGTTGTTTTTTTCCGTTTGCCAATATAATTAAAGCGATTTGGTAAAGGACTCTCCTGGCATCTCTAACACCACTGTAAGTCTGTCTTGTACCAGTTACAGACGTCCCTGATTGTTTATTTTCTGCAGATACACCGAGATATTTTTTGAACTCTTTATATGTACTAAATCGTTCAACGTCACCTATAACTCCAATCAGTGTACAGGCGATATTTTCGCTCACATAAGGAAGGGACATTAGAATTTCTGTATATGGGTGAGGATCTAACCCTTTATCAGGGTCTCCCCATAAAAGTTTATGTATTTCTTGGTCAATATGCTTGAGACTCTCTTCTAGTCGTAAGGCTTCTTCTATAATCCAATTTTGTCGCTCTACAAGATGTTCAGCTGGAACTGCGATTGTATTAGGCATCACTTTAGCTAATATGTTAGCTGCTCGTTTAGCGACACTTTTGGCACCAGCTTTTAATAGGAAATGATATATTTCTTCTGTTGTGGCTTCTTTCAAATGAAGTCCCGTAGGGTACTCTAAGACTAACTTGAGAACAGACGTGCTGGATAGACTCTTAAAGGCTTTATTCAAATCAGGATGAGTGACTCTTAAAAGCTGTTGAACTTGGTTCTTCCGACGAGTTAGTTGTACGTTTAAATACCATCTATCCCTCATAACTGTTCGAAATAAGGATTGAAGGACTGATTGAGGTCTAATAAGCGTTACACCTTGCATATGTGGATGAAGTTGCTTGTGCCACCCCATATAGGCCATTACTTTGGCATCCATTGAATCAGTCTTTTCAGAGATTCCTAAGTTTTTCTTTCGAAATTCTCCTACAGCACTGTTCTCAACTTGAAATAAATCATAGCCTTCAGTTAAAAGGACTTGTTGTACTAAGTAAGAATAATGCCCACCTGTGGGTTCTAATAGAATTAAAAAGTCTCTTTTCGTAAATGAAAATTGATTTTCGATTTTTTCAAGAGCTGTTAAAAACTCAGCGATTCCAGAACTATCAGCGTTAAATTTCATTGTCTTTGTCCGTTTCCAAGCAATACCTTTAGGATCTAAGAATGCATCAAACGGAATACAGGATGCAACGTGAAAGCTTGCTCCAATATCAATACCGACATAAAACTGATAAAAATTACGCTGTCCTGTATGGCTGTTATGCGTGTCATTTCCATAACTAAATGGAGTAATGGTAGTGTTCATCATTTCTCCTCCCAGTCGCAGTATGACATATCTGACTATCCAAGTTTCCGTGAGAGCTTATGCCCATTGTAGTATGTCAGGATTATATCGCCAGATATTAAATCTCATATTTAACACAAGAGTCTAGCTTCCTAGCTCCAACCAACGGTAGAGTTTCAACTGCTTTATATTATATTGTTTTTGGATTGTTCTATATAGTCTCTTAAACAAAATATAAATTACGACACAACTATCAAAATTCCTCCTTAGAAATAAAAAAATCCTGTAAAAAATACAGGAATTGATTTTGATTATTAAATTGGGGTGCAGTGCCGTTTTGGTGTGTAAGTGGAGTGCCTCACATCAATATTAGAGGTCTAATTATAGCCCCATTCCAATAAGTCGGAATCACTATAAGGGTCACTGCACAACACAATTTTACATCACTTTTAACTATAAAAAAACCCAATGTCCTCAAACTAACGGTAGGGTTCCACTAAATTAGTGATCCCACGTTTAAGTCAAAGGTACATCGGTATTTCTATTATACAGTTAATTAATCGAATAATGAATATATTATCCGATACAATGGATTTAATACACTTGGCATACAGTAGTATGTAGTGCTTCAAATCATCTTTGAATTGGTGTAAAGCATTACGGAAACTA
>NZ_PKOZ01000036.1 GCF_002946355.1 Pradoshia eiseniae | reverse complement strand
ACCGAAGTCATCTCATCGCCGCATAAACACGGCACATCCCTTTTTATTAAACTGTCTACTTTATAGGGTGCAGTTCATTTTTGAATGTACCTATTTTTATTTTGATGTAAATTATATAGATTGATCCTTTTGGGAATTGAGGGGATTCCATAATTCTCCGATATGCGATATTTAATATTTTTGTAACGTATTTAAATTCTAGAAGTTATATAAGTGAAAGGGGTGAAAAGGGATGGACTTCGAGGAAATCTATTGCGAATATTTTAAGGAGGTTTATTTGTTTATTAAATCGTTAAGTCACGATGAGAATATAGCCGAAGAAATTACGCAAGAAGCATTTTTCAAGGCGTTAAAAGCAATTGAAAAATTCGATGGTTCTAAAGATATTCGTGCGTGGCTTTTTACGATTGCTAAAAATACATATTTCTCTCATTACAAAAGAAATAAACGACAAATAGATTCAAATGTAGTAGAAGAATCAGGTATGACCGTACAGATAGTAAATCATTTAATGAATGAAGAAGATGCATTCGCAGTTCATCAGTTTCTTCACTCGATGAGTGAACCATATAAGGAGGTCTTTTCACTTCGTACTTTTGGTGAGTTACCGTTTGAGAAGATAGGTCTTCTTTTTGGGAAAAGTGCAGGATGGGCAAGGGTTACCTATTACAGAGCGAGGAAACAAATTATTGAGTATATGGAGGAGGAGAACTATGAAAAAGATTAAATGCACAATTATTCAAGATGTTTTACCTCTTTATATTGATGAAGTGGTTAGTCAGGATACCAAAGAAATGGTAGATCAGCATTTACAGCACTGTGAAAAATGTCAAAAGGAATATGAAACAGTGAAACGTGAATTGTATATTCCAGCAGAAAATAAAGCTCCAATTATTAATAAGATTAATAAAAAATGGCGTAAGAAAAAAGTAATTATTTCAATTGCCTCCATTTTTTCTACGGCTATTTTTCTATTAGGAGTGTTTGCTTATATCTTTTATTATGAAAGGGTTATTCCATACTCGACCAATCTATTTGAAATCAAAATGCAAAATGATAATCAATTGGTTTCTCATTATTACGGTAAAAGTTATTCTAGTGTTAGCGAGACCCATCCTACGCCACTCGAAATTGATGGAGAGATAAAGAATGTGAGTTTTATCGTTTATAAAGGTACAATTGCTGATTCCCCTTCAAGAAACCTAATAAATGATGAAAAGAACCTTAATGATCAAGGTTATATCTGGAATTTTTCTGAGAGTGAAAAAATCGATGCTGTTTATTATGTAGATTATGATATCGAAAAAGTCACTGCTGGAAAGGAATCTTGGGATTCAGTTATAAAACGTGCGGTATTGATTTGGGAGAAATAGAACAATTAAGAGGATATAGAATAGGGGTTAGCAAAGTTCTATTGCAAACAGTTGGGCGAGAGTCACGTTTTACCGAGGTAAACAAAAAATTCAAGAAATATTAAGGGAGAAATGAAATTGGAAAAAGCATCGTGTGAAATAATTAAAGATATGCTTCCGTTGTATTACGACAATGTATGTAGTGATGATAGTAAAAGAATGATAGAGGAACATCTTTCAGAGTGTAATAATTGCAAAGTGGACTTTGAAAAAATTCAAGATGAAATTCATAGTCCAGAAAAAAGTATTATGGAAAATAAAACGGATAGTAATGTCATAAAAAATATAGCTACTTCGTGGAAAAGATGGCGGCTAAAGTCTTTTATAAAAGGTGGAATAATAAGTGCCCTTTTGATAACTATAATCATTTTGGGATATGTCGGCTTATTCAAATGGGAAATCGAAAGTGTTTCAACCGATATAGTGGAAATTAGGGATATAAGTCAAATGGAAGATGGTAAAATCGTATATTATGCGGGTATAAACGATGGATATAGTTTAAATACAATAAAATACAATATGGATAGCGAAGGGAATTTTTATATGACTCCACTACGCCCCTTAATAAAGAAAGAAGCACAGCCTCCATACGGGGGAGAAAAAGGCTATGATTTTATAGATATTAAAGTACAAGAAGAATTTCGTGGTAAGGAAATAAAAAGAATTTATTATGGTACTCCAAAAGATAAAATTTTGATATGGGAAAAGGGAATGGAATTGCCAAAGACAAGCGAAGAAGTAGAGAAAAACTTTGGATTTGAATAGAACAGAATTTCTCTTTTGTTACTCAACAAAGGTGGCATTGATCTTAAGAAGGATTAATGTCTTTTTGTGTTGAATTTCTTATTGAACAAAAGGGGCAGGTTAGCGGAAGAAGGATATGAGGGATTCAACTAAACTGCTCGTCGTTATAAAAAATAAATTGCCTTTTACAATCACACCCATTAGTGACAAACAATTATTTAAAAGATTCTTGCCGTGCCATCTGCTTTTATTTCAATTCCAAAAAGCGACGTAGGGGTGAAGTAATGAAACGATTTATTATACCAATACTAAAGGCAATCGCAATAGAGCTTTTAGACGAAAAGAAGGATGATCCTATGTTTAGCATAAAATGTTTAAAATGTGGGTGTATTAGAGAATTAGAATATAATTTTTCTAAAAGATCTGGGGATATAGAAGTTTTTAATGACGATAGCGTTTTAAATTCTGCCGAAATCATTGTATCTATTCAATGCAACAAATGCGGAAGTAATTTAGGCAGTTCAGAATATTAATGCACAGTTCATAAACACTATTCAGCAGGGAAAACTAAAAGAATGATAATTAAGGTTACCAATCTTCTTCAACAATAAAGGACGTTGATCAAAGAAGGATTAATGTCTTTTTATGTTGAATTTCTTATGGAAGTAACGGGGCAGGTGTGCGGCCGAGCCTAGGTCGTATCATATAGCGGGTGGGATTCCCGCCGAGTAAGAACTAGCCATTCGCTCGTAG
>NZ_PKOZ01000035.1 GCF_002946355.1 Pradoshia eiseniae | reverse complement strand
GTTCTTTGAAAACTGGATAATGTAATGTAAGGCAAAGTAATGCGTCATTAATGTATAAAAACCGAGTAGAGTTTTTTAACGGTTAAGTTAATAAGGGCGCACGGTGGATGCCTTGGCACTAGGAGCCGATGAAGGACGGGACTAACACCGATATGCTTCGGGGAGCTGTAAGTAAGCTTTGATCCGGAGATTTCCGAATGGGGAAACCCACTGTTCGTAATGGAGCAGTATCTTACACTGAATTCATAGGTGTATGAAGGCACACCCGGGGAACTGAAACATCTAAGTACCCGGAGGAAGAGAAAGCAAACGCGATTTCCTGAGTAGCGGCGAGCGAAACGGAACCAGCCCAAACCAGAAGGCTTGCCTTCTGGGGTTGTAGGACACTCATTGTGGAGTTACAAAGGAACGGGGTAGGCGAAGCGACCTGGAAAGGTCCGTCAGAGAAGGTAACAACCCTGTAACCGAAACTTCGTTCCCTCCCGAGTGGATCCTGAGTACGGCGGAACACGAGGAATTCCGTCGGAATCCGGGAGGACCATCTCCCAAGGCTAAATACTCCCTAGTGACCGATAGTGAACCAGTACCGTGAGGGAAAGGTGAAAAGCACCCCGGAAGGGGAGTGAAAGAGATCCTGAAACCGTGTGCCTACAAGTAGTCAGAGCCCGTTAACGGGTGATGGCGTGCCTTTTGTAGAATGAACCGGCGAGTTACGATCCCATGCGAGGTTAAGTTGAAGAGACGGAGCCGCAGCGAAAGCGAGTCTGAATAGGGCGCATGAGTATGTGGTCGTAGACCCGAAACCAGGTGATCTACCCATGTCCAGGATGAAGTCCAGGTAACACTGGATGGAGGTCCGAACCCACGCACGTTGAAAAGTGCGGGGATGAGGTGTGGGTAGCGGAGAAATTCCAATCGAACCTGGAGATAGCTGGTTCTCTCCGAAATAGCTTTAGGGCTAGCCTCGAACTGAGAGTCTTGGAGGTAGAGCACTGTTTGGACTAGGGGCCCTCATCGGGTTACCGAATTCAGACAAACTCCGAATGCCAAAGACTTATGTTCGGGAGTCAGACTGCGAGTGATAAGATCCGTAGTCAAAAGGGAAACAGCCCAGACCGCCAGCTAAGGTCCCAAAGTATACGTTAAGTGGAAAAGGATGTGGAGTTGCCCAGACAACCAGGATGTTGGCTTAGAAGCAGCCACCATTTAAAGAGTGCGTAATAGCTCACTGGTCGAGTGACTCTGCGCCGAAAATGTACCGGGGCTAAACGTATCACCGAAGCTGCGGATGCATACCGTATGGTATGCGTGGTAGGAGAGCGTTCTAAGGGCTGTGAAGCATGACCGGAAGGACATGTGGAGCGCTTAGAAGTGAGAATGCCGGTATGAGTAGCGAAAGAAGGGTGAGAATCCCTTCCACCGAATGCCTAAGGTTTCCTGAGGAAGGCTCGTCCGCTCAGGGTTAGTCAGGACCTAAGCCGAGGCCGAAAGGCGTAGGCGATGGACAACAGGTTGATATTCCTGTACCACCTCTCTTCCATTTGAGTGATGGGGGGACGCAGTAGGATAGGGTAAGCGCGCTGTTGGATATGCGCGTCCAAGCAGTTAGGCCGATGAGTAGGCAAATCCGCTCATCACACAAGGCTGAGCTGTGATGGCGAGGGAACTAGAGTACCGAAGTTCCTGATTCCACACTGCCAAGAAAAGCCTCTAGCGAGGAAGAAGGTGCCTGTACCGCAAACCGACACAGGTAGGCGAGGAGAGAATCCTAAGGTGATCGAGAGAACTCTCGTTAAGGAACTCGGCAAAATGACCCCGTAACTTCGGGAGAAGGGGTGCTCACCAGGGTGTCAAAGCCCAGGTGAGCCGCAGTGAAAAGGCCCAGGCGACTGTTTAGCAAAAACACAGGTCTCTGCGAAGCCGCAAGGCGAAGTATAGGGGCTGACGCCTGCCCGGTGCTGGAAGGTTAAGAGGAGCGCTTAGCGCAAGCGAAGGTGCGAATTGAAGCCCCAGTAAACGGCGGCCGTAACTATAACGGTCCTAAGGTAGCGAAATTCCTTGTCGGGTAAGTTCCGACCCGCACGAAAGGCGTAACGATCTGGGCACTGTCTCAACGAGAGACTCGGTGAAATTATAGTACCTGTGAAGATGCAGGTTACCCGCGACAGGACGGAAAGACCCCGTGGAGCTTTACTGCAGCCTGATATTGAATTTTGGTACAGCTTGTACAGGATAGGTAGGAGCCTTTGAAGCCGGAGCGCCAGCTTCGGTGGAGGCGTCGGTGGGATACTACCCTGGCTGTATTGAACTTCTAACCCGCACCCCTGAACCGGGGTGGGAGACAGTGTCAGGTGGGCAGTTTGACTGGGGCGGTCGCCTCCTAAAGAGTAACGGAGGCGCCCAAAGGTTCCCTCAGAATGGTTGGAAATCATTCGCAGAGTGTAAAGGCACAAGGGAGCTTGACTGCGAGACCTACAAGTCGAGCAGGGACGAAAGTCGGGCTTAGTGATCCGGTGGTTCCGCATGGAAGGGCCATCGCTCAACGGATAAAAGCTACCCCGGGGATAACAGGCTTATCTCCCCCAAGAGTCCACATCGACGGGGAGGTTTGGCACCTCGATGTCGGCTCATCGCATCCTGGGGCTGTAGTCGGTCCCAAGGGTTGGGCTGTTCGCCCATTAAAGCGGTACGCGAGCTGGGTTCAGAACGTCGTGAGACAGTTCGGTCCCTATCCGTCGTGGGCGCAGGAAATTTGAGAGGAGCTGTCCTTAGTACGAGAGGACCGGGATGGACGCACCGCTGGTGTACCAGTTGTTCCGCCAGGAGCATAGCTGGGTAGCTACGTGCGGACGGGATAAGTGCTGAAAGCATCTAAGCATGAAGCCCCCCTCGAGATGAGATTTCCCATAGCGCAAGCTAGTAAGAACCCTGAAAGATGATCAGGTAGATAGGTCCGAGGTGGAAGTGTGGTGACACATGGAGCTGACGGATACTAATCGTTCGAGGACTTAACCAA
>NZ_PKOZ01000034.1 GCF_002946355.1 Pradoshia eiseniae | reverse complement strand
AGTCCGGTAATGATGGCGAAGAGGCCACACCCGTTCCCATTCCGAACACGGAAGTTAAGCTCTTCAGCGCCGATGGTAGTTGGGGCTCACGCCCCTGTGAGAGTAGGACGTTGCCGGGCAAGTGAAACCAGTTCAGTTTTGAACTGGTTTTTTTGTGCTTTCAACCTCGAAAGAGATGAATGGTTTTGGATGAAGTAATAAACGCTCGCCTGACTGACAGCAGGCATCACCGAATTGAGAGAAGCAAAGGGATCAAGGAGACGAGTGACTGTAACGTTGATCCAGGTAGGATTAATGCCTTTTGGTGTTGAATCTTTTACGAAGTAAAGTGCAGTTTAGCTTAAAAAGGTATTTAGTTTACTTATATAGAATAAAAGTAAAAACTGCATTCGAGGAGTAGATTACATATGATAAAGGCTGTCATCTTAGATTTAGATGGGACTTTGTAAAATAGGGACGAGTCGGTAAAGAAATTTATTGATAACCAATATGACAGATTAAATAAGTGGGTTAACCATATTCCAAAAGAGGATTACATTACCCGGTTTATAGAACTCGATCATCGTGGTTACGTGTGGAAAGATAAAGTATATCAACAACTCACGGAGGAATTCGACATAAGAGGGGTAACTTGGGAGGAATTACTTCAGGATTACATCAGCCATTTTAAAGATCACTGCATACCTTTTCCCAACCTGGTTGATTTGTTAGAGGAACTTAGAAGGAATCAATGGATTCTAGGAATCATAACGAACGGAATGGGCCAATTTCAAATGGATAATATCAAGGCGTTAGGGATTGAAAAATATTTTGAAGCGATCCTAGTTTCGGAATGGGGAGGACTAAAAAAACCTGATCCCGCTATATTCTTGCGAGCCTTGGATCGACTTATGTTTCGCCCAATCATAGTGTTTATGTTGGAGACCACCTTGAAAATGATGTAAAGGCTTCTCAAAAAGCCGGGATGAAGGGAATTTGGAAAAAAGATACTCAATGGAGCAATGTTGAAGCAGAATATATGATAGAGGACCTGATGGAATTGCCCGCACTTCTTCATATTTTAAACAAGTCAGCCTTTTAGTCATGCGAAGTGTAAGGGATCGGACAGGTTACTGGCATAGAAAAATTACACAACCTTAGACTGTGGGAGTAAAAAGAAATGATTATGGTGAATTACAAAAGTACAGACGTTATTTTATGTTTTGTTTTAGGAATAATCTTGGGTATAACCTCGAAATATTTAGATACTGTTGCAGTTGATGGGAGTTGGGTTACGAATGTTCTTCATTTTCTGGGGGACTTATTTACAAGGTTAGGTATATGGGTATGGATTGCTACATTGGTAGCTGCATACAGTAAGACATGGAGAAGGGCAGCTATGAATACATTTGTATTCTTTCTAGGAATGTTACTCAGTTATTATATCTATTCGGCTTATTTATTTGGGTTCTTCCCAACGAGTTATTTTATAGGCTGGGGCGGCATAGCAATAATATCGCCTTTACTTGCAGCGGTTGTTTGGAAAGCAAAGGATAATGAACGGCTCGCTATGATTTTGCCTGCATTGCCTATGGGATTAATGTTAAGTCTTTCTTTAAGCATCGGCTTATTCTATGTAGATTTAGCTCATTTCGAAGAGTTAATCATGTATGTGTTTTTGTGTGTAGTCTTTTATAAGAATCCGAAGCAAATGATTGTCTCCATCGGATTATCCATTATTATGGCGATTATTATCTGTATAAGTCCATTGTACTTTAGTGTGTTGTAGGTTAGAAAACATGCCCTTAAACAGATGGGTTAAGGCCTTTTTCTATTAAAGCTTCTTGTTGTAGTCAAGGGCTAAGGTATAGGAGCAAAGATTACTGCTTGGAGGGATTTTATGCTCAATGTGGAGATTAGAAGACCGAAAAGGGAAGACATTAAGCAGATAAATGAGTTCTTTGAAACAGTGATTACGGATACGTTTAACAAAGAAGGCATAGGGGAGAAAGCGGATGATATTCAAGATGAAATAGAGATTAAGAAGAAATACATAGTAAGTGATATGGAAAGCAATGGCGAGGAAAGATTTTTCTTGATTGCTTTAAATGACGGCAAAATAATAGGCTCAATTGAATATGGTCCAGTAAGTAATCTCATAAGAAGGTGTACAAACAATGTCTACATAGGACTGATTGAGGTAGGTACGGTATTTGTCCATCCCGACTTCCAAAGGAAGGGTGTAGGAAATTTATTGCTCGAGGCGATGTATTCTGTTATTCGAAAAAAGGGAATCGGAGAATTCTGTCTCGACAGTGGATACACTCGTGCACAAATGATTTGGAAAAAGAAATTTGGAGAGCCTGATTATCTTTTAAAGGATTATTGGGGAGAAGGGAATGATCACATGATCTGGCGAATTAATGTTAGTGATTGTCCATCAGATTAAGAATACCATTAAAAAAGTAGCTCCTATTTATCACAGCATGTATATCCGATTGGGGAGAAGCTTTGTAAGAAGGCATGTGAGGGAAGGCAGGGATGTCCGACATACATCCGTACTGAGCTTTAGATACAAAAAGTACATCTTATCTATATTAATCGAAAAAAGGAATTCTAAAAAAAGGTATCGAATAAATAATAGAGATACATTTTGGTGTTAAGCAAAAGGGAGAGGGGGGAAGTGAGATCTCGAGTTCATGGGAGAGACCTAAATTAAAAATTGAAAAAACAAAGAGTGAAAAGATAGGGGATGTAATTGGATACACAGTTTATTTTGGCTCTATAGCCCTTATGATTTTCATGTGGAATTCGCTGCCGGATAAGGTTCCAGCGCATTACAATGCTTTGGGTGAGGTGGATCGCTGGGGCTCAAAGACAGAGCTGCTTATTTTGCCGGTTATTGGCGCCTTGGTAGGAGGGTTAATGCAAGTCATTGAAAGGTTTCCCCATATACATAATTATCCTGAGCGCTTGAATAAAGAGAATGCCAGAGAGTTTTATTTGGCCAGCAGAAAGCTGACGAATCAACTAAAAAATATTATTTTCATTATCTTTGCTTTGATTTCTTTTGAATCGATTGCGGTTGCACTTGATTGGGGGAGCCCGTTTGGGAAATGGTTTCTGCCTATCCTGATAGTGAGTGTGACAATCCCAATCATATACGGGTTTATCAAACAACGGAAAATACTATAGGGTGGTAAAAATTAAGAAAGGGCTGTGTTGAAGTGACCCCAAAAAGTTAGACACAGTTATTTCCTTAAGCAGCTCGCATAGAATGAGTCCGATATTGTATCGGGC
>NZ_PKOZ01000033.1 GCF_002946355.1 Pradoshia eiseniae | reverse complement strand
AGTCCGGTAATGATGGCGAAGAGGCCACACCCGTTCCCATTCCGAACACGGAAGTTAAGCTCTTCAGCGCCGATGGTAGTTGGGGCTCACGCCCCTGTGAGAGTAGGACGTTGCCGGGCAAGCAGAAACCAGTTCAATTTTGAGCTGGTTTTTTTGTGCTTTTCAATCTCGAAAGAGATGAATGGTCTTAGAAGAAAAGTAAAAAAACGATCACCTTGACTAGTGACAGGCACTTTAGGATGGGGGAAGCAAGGAAACAAGTGAGTTATCCGCCTTACAACGATATAGTATTAAAGGTAACAATCAGATAATCAATTGATGTGTGGCAAGTGTTCTCTCCTTATATAAGGAACATATGTAACAATTAGGCTTTCCAACCTACTTCCAAAGAATATTTATCTCAGAATAAATTTAAGGGGTAAATAATTGAAGTGCGATGAAAAAAATGAACGATGTAAGATAGACGGTCATTATGATATGGATTTATTTCGCAATTGTATCTGTGGTATTTTATATTGCTACCAAGGATGCTTTGTCTACTTACTTGCTATACTGATTATAGGAATACTATTGTTAAACACATTGTTTCTAACGCGTATATTGAAAAAGAGAGAGGTTAAAGATAAGAGGACTCTCTCTCTAATTTCTCTGTAACAAAGCCAGTTCAATTTTGAACTGGCTTTAGCTTTGTTAAATACGTTTTTTATATACCTTATTGTACTCGAGTACCTTGCATCCATTCTTCCTGAAAATATGAAGCATGGGGATGTTCTTATGACTCGTACTTCCAATATAGAAGGCAGCTCGAAGCTTGTACTTCAGCATGCTTAATGTTTGCTTGTGAAAGTAGGTGCTTTTCCCTTTGCTTCTTTCTTCCGGAATCAGTCCGAAATAAAAAATCCTCCCCTCTTTAAGGGTTCCTGCTTCTATATGAGGGATGGTTACTCCGATTGGTTTCGCTCCTTCGTATGCGAGGATACAAGATTCTTTATAACTTGGGCCAAGCTCTATTTTAACAGATTCCATCTGCTCTTCAATTTTCAAGGAAGAGGGGGTTAAGGACCCTGTCATTACTTGTTCCCAGGTGACCATGAACTCCTCTTCGGAGATGGTGTGAAGGTCCATGAATGTATATGGCCCTTTATCAGGCTCATCTATTAATTCCTTGTGAACGGTAATGACTTCATCCTGCCTATTAAAACCATGCGCGTTTAAAAGCCTTTCGATTTTTGGGCTGAATTTACTATTCACAAGGATATTAAGATGGGAGACTCCTTTTGTAAAGGGTTGCTCTGTCAAGTTTGTTATCAAATCAGCCAGTTCATCCTCCGAAGATTGTTTTGTGTCTTCAATCGTGACAAAGTTTGCTCCTCTAACGATTTTGGGCATGAAAATCCCTCCTATTCCACATTCCCTTCAAATAACGGTCTATGCTTAAACACAAGAAGACTCGCTCCTCCAAGCAATGACGCAGAAATAACAAACGCGGCTCTCACGCCAAACAAATCGGCGGCTATTCCCATTGCAAGTGAAGCAAGACCAAACATCCCGGTAGAGATGGCGCCTAGTGATGAATATACGGACGATAAATCCTCCCTAGGAACACTCGTTTGAATGATGGTTTGCTGGGGAATGCTTTTTAGTTGGCTGAAAGTACCAATTAACAGGGAAAGGAGCACAGCGATGCTTGGCATTTGATTGAAGCTGAAAAGCAGAGTGACAAGGAAGGTGGCTATTGAGCTCCAACATATAACCGAGCCTAAATTTTTTTCGATAGAGGAGGCATACTTGATGCAATAAATGCTTCCAATGATTAATCCGAAAAAGTATGCCCCATTGATGAATCCCCACCATAGCTGATCACGGTTTAGTGCCTCGGTCACAAATACCAAGATTATGGCAGCAATCCACACGGTGCCGGCGATGGTCTCGAGAATATCAATTCTAGCAATTTGGCGCAAAACAGGTGTGGAAGTCAGTAGCACCCAGCC
Organism: Pradoshia eiseniae; assembly: GCF_002946355.1. Lineage (NCBI taxonomy): Bacteria > Bacillati > Bacillota > Bacilli > Caryophanales > Bacillaceae > Pradoshia > Pradoshia eiseniae. The sequence continues at coordinate 1,627 of NZ_PKOZ01000033.1, read as the reverse complement.
CTTTTTCAACTGAGACCATTTATTATTTTGTTCAATAGAAGAAGAGGCAACATCATCTAGCTTACAAAGCAAGGTACTAGCTAAAATGAATAAACCGGCAACAATCCATACGAGTATCTGGGCGCTTAAAAGCAGTAAAATTAAGCTTCCGATGAACCACATAATTGTTTGGACAACCTGAGAGGCCGTTTCGCCAATTCCATTTGCCTTCAGTAACTGCTCAGGTTCAACATAATGTGGTATCAATGCTTGCCGAACGGGGTTTGCGCACCCATCAAGAAAGGCAATCACCCCAATAACAAGGAATATCCATGCGTAATTCGCTGCTTCAGATAAATATAATAACGCCACCCCTAATCCGATGAGTAAAATAGTCTTCCCTATCTGAGAACCAGCCAATAACCATTTCAAGCTGACCTTACCGACCAAAAGAGGAGTCAGGAGACTCGATAAAAACATGGCAGAGGTAATTGTAAACGGAACGAAGGAAGCTGCTGTCGCTGATCCTGTCCGCGCAAAAATCATATTGATAATGCTGACCATATAGAGAACATCACCTATATTCGCAACAGATTGGCCTGTAATCAGTAAGTAGAAATTTCTATTCAATTGTCTATCCCCCATTCATCTATAGCTTTTAGTTGAATGGGTTTTTTAGATTGGACTGTTCATTAGTAACGTTCCTTTCTTATTTCAGATAAATCTTTTGGGGGATAGATTCATCAATCTTATTTATATATAATTCTGTTCACTTTTATTTAATCCTTCTTTAGTGAATTCGTAGGGAGGAATATCGAATGCTGTGCAGAACTAGTTTAGGGAATAGATAAAGGGGGAAGGAGCAATGTATCAGTATTTCAATGGGCTCGTAATCAGAGAAGGGACAGATGGGGTTCCGGCTAGGCAAGTGGAGGTTCTATTTAAAGATGCTGGCTGGGCAAGAGACATACCATCCTGGCAAAAAGAAAAATACACACTGATTTTTCAAAACTCCACCTGGGCTTTTAGGGTATGGGATGAGGAAAATATGATAGCGATGGTCCGCGTCATTTCTGATAAAATTATGGCTGCCAGCATCATGGATCTGGCTGTTCTTTCAGAATATCGCGGGAAAGGCATTGGTAAAAGACTTGTGGAGTTATGTGTTCAAAAGCTTCCTCATGGTGATTGGTTTGCCCATACTGCGGCAAATAACTACCGTTTCTATGAGAAGTGCGGGTTTGAGGTAAAAGATATAAAGCAGAATGGAACATGTGCTTACTATGGATATATTAAGGCCCGCGAAGATGGACTTAGATAAGAGATAAGAAGGTACTTCCTATAAATCCCAGTATATTTTCTCTGTAAAAGATGATATATTTATTAAGCTGATTCATTGAGCAACATATTATCTTGAAAAAAGTTATAAAAAAGTGTTGCGCTTAAGATGAATATCAGGTATTATATAAAAGTTGCTTCTGAAAACGAGTTAAAACTTTTTTAAAAAAGTACTTGCTTTTAAGAAGTAAACACAGTATAATAAATAAGGTCGCTGAGGTGACCGAAACAGATTGTTCTTTGAAAACTAAACAAAACGAAACGCTAAGCAAGTCTTAAACAAGAGAGTTTAACTCTCGTCAATGTTTTA
>NZ_PKOZ01000032.1 GCF_002946355.1 Pradoshia eiseniae | reverse complement strand
AGTCCGGTAATGATGGCGAAGAGGCCACACCCGTTCCCATTCCGAACACGGAAGTTAAGCTCTTCAGCGCCGATGGTAGTTGGGGCTCACGCCCCTGTGAGAGTAGGACGTTGCCGGGCAAGCGAAAACCAGTTCAAAACTGAACTGGTTTTTTTGTGCTTTTCAATCTCGAAAGAGATGTCTTTTTTCTTAAAAAAGGTAAAGGATACACCTCTGACTGGCAGCAGGCATCTCCGATTGGGGAGAAGCAAGGAGGTCAAGGAGGCAAGTGAGGGAAGCACGGAATGTATGATGTACATGAGTACTGAGCGAGCGAAGCCGACGCCGAGATCCGCCGCTTATCGCCGGTCGGGTTCCGAACACGGAAGGTAAGCTCGCGCGCCGATGGTAGTTGGGGCTCACGCCCCTGTGAGAGTAGGACGTTGCCGGGCAAGCAGAAACCAGTTCAGTATTGAACTGGTTTTTTTGTGCTTTCATCTCGAAAGAGATGTCTTTTTTGAAAGGTGTATAAGAAGTCCACCTCGATTGCCAGTCGGCATTCGGACACAGAAGGTGAGTTCTCGCGCCATGGTTTTGGGCCGCGTGTCCTCTGTGAGAGTAGGGTGTTGTTGGCAAGTAGAAACCAGTTCAGTTACGGACTGGTTTTTTGCTATATGTTCATCTTTAATGAAAGGAAGTTTAAAACGCTTATTAGCTATTATGTCAGTTGAATGGTTTTTAGAGTTTTAAATAGACCATTCTCCTTTTTGCTTAATGTTGTTCTCCGATAGTAGTAAGTGACTCAATTTGTAGAAATTGGTATTGTTAGAATAAATCGAAATCTTAAGGGGGCTAAAATGATATACCGGAAAGCAACGATGAACGATGTAGCCAAGTTGATGGAGTTAAGAAAACGTCAGTTAATAGATGAAGGAATAGAGCCTTCCATTAATATGGACGGTGAACTGAGAGCGTTCTTTGAATGTAAGCTTAGTGAGGGGGCATTGATTCAATGGCTTGTGGAGAATCAGGGTGAGGTAGTAGCTTGCGGTGCCGTGCTGTTTTATGAATTTCCGCCTAGTTATATGAATAAGACTGGAAAGAAGGCTTATATCACCAATATGTTTACGGATGAAAATTATCGCGGCAGGGGCATTGCGAAAGAGTTGTTGACAAAACTTATTGAGGAGGTTCGGGCTGCGGGAATATCAAAAATTTGGCTGGGAGCTTCAGAAATGGGGAGACCTGTATATCGAAAATTTGGTTTTACGGAAAGCGATGAGTATTTAGAAATGGACTTGGCGAAAGGGGTGGTGAAATGAATATTAGATTATTAAATGCCGGTGAAAAGCTCCCTATGGAACTGCTTTTGTTAGCTGATCCATCTCAGTCCATGGTGGAGGCATATATAGATAAAGGAGAATGCTTCGTAGCTGAAGAGGATAATCGAGTCATTGGGGTATATGTCCTTATTTCTAAAGGGCTGGGAACGTCGGAAATTGTTAACTTGGCGGTGGATGAAGAACATCAAGGTAAAGGTACTGGGAGAGCATTGTTGAGGGATGCGATTCAAACAGCCAAAAAACAAGGATATAAAACGATTGAAATAGGCACGGGCAATTCAAGTATCGGCCAACTGGCTCTCTATCAAAAATGCGGCTTTAGGATGACGAGCATTGATCGAGATTTTTTCATTAGGCATTATGAAGAGAAAATTTATGAGAATGGAATTCAATGCATGGATATGGTGAGGCTATCTCAAGATTTATAACTGGGGAAACAAGGAAAACCATCCTCTTATCTCGAATTCATTATCGATAGAGAATGGAGGAGAATTATGGTGGCTGAACAGATTAAACAAAATAAGCGAGGCTGGAATGCGGTGGCTCATCACTTTCATGGAGTGGATGCGCTTCCTCGTTATGGCCCGTTTGCTCAGGAGGAAGAGGAGCTAGGCTTATTCGGAGAAGTGAGAGATAAAAAAGTTCTTGAAATCGGCTGTGGCAGTGGCCATTCCTTGCGTTATTTGCGTGAAAAGGGAGCAAGTGAACTGTGGGGAGTGGATTTGTCTGACGAGCAAATAAAAGCGGCAAAAGAATTGCTGCAGGAAGCGGAGGCAAAGCTTTTTTGTGCTCCGATGGAGGAGGAAATCGGTCTGCCGAAGGGATATTTCGATTATGTCTATTCCATCTATGCGATTGGTTGGACAATGGACTTGTCGGCTACCTTTAAGCTGATACATTCCTATTTGAAAAAGGGTGGTGTTTTTATCTTCAGCTGGGATCATCCTGTGTATGCTCATTTGAAAAGTAAAAATGGTCGCATCTATCTCGATGATTCTTATCTAAGGGAAGAGATTCAAATATATGAAAAATTCAAGGGAGAAGATGCCTCTCTTTTTATCCGGAATAGAATGTTCAGCACGTACATAAATGAGTTAATCCATGCAGGATTTGCGATTGACAAGGTAATTGAAAGTGACGTATCAACGGACTATGATTCCGTGGAAGAGAAAGATCCAGATCGTTATTATTCTTTATATAAAGCCAGGCGATTCCCGGCTACGATGATGATTAGGGCCTTAAAGAAATAATGTTGTTTATGGAGGGATAAGATGGACCTTGTTCATCCGATTGCCGTTGGGAATACTGCTGCCATCTATCGACTGAATGATAAAGTTGTTAAAGTATTTAAAGAAGGCTTTCTGGAAAATGTGTCAGTTCATGAAGCGAAGAAACAAGCATTTGCCTATGAGCGCGGTCTTGATGTTCCTGAAATTATGGAGGTAACAGAAATCAATGGCAGGCAGGTAATCATCATGGAATACATAGAAGGGGTGACAATAGGTGAACGATTATTAAGGGACATGGGGCAGGCGGATTATTTTATCGACATTTGTGTTCATGTACAGCAAACTATCCACCAAACTTCCATACAAGAAACGTCTATTGAATGGATGACGGATAAGTTGTCTCGTCAAATCAAAACAAGTAAATATCTCTCTGAAACCATGAAGGCATTATTGTTAAGAGGACTGACCTCTGTTGAATTTGAATCAAGGCTATGCCACGGTGATTTCCATCCCTTTAATGTAATAATGAATAATGGAAGACTGACCATCATAGATTGGGCGGATTCTAGTCTGGGTGACATTAGGGCAGATATCTATCGCACATTTCTGCTGCTGTCTCAGTCATCATCCGACATAGCCCAAAAATATTTATGTACCTATTGCCTTCGAACAGGTTTATCACAGGAGGAGATCTTCCAATGGGCACCTTTTGTTGCTAGTGCAAGATTATCAGAGGAGATTCCGTTCGAGGAGAAAAAGTCACTTAGGAAGATAATCGATACTTTCATCTAATGTTCAAAGGGTTCCGAGTGTCTCGGAACCTTATAAACGCTCTGCGATTCACTATTCAATCGATTGATTAGTTGAAATGATTCGCGTCATTCCAACAGTCCTGTGCTGCAATATAAGAAAATGGCATAGCTGAATATAACTCCCTGATAAGGAGGGAGTATCGTCGAACTTGCTTTCCTTTCCAATCACCAATGGATGAGGACTCTCAAAGTTACTCCTGAACATACTACTTTCCTCATATTCAGCATCCCGATTTGTTTAATCTATCGCGTGCTTCCTATAAGTTATGTAAGGGTACTATTGAAAACTTAGAATAATAGAAAAGTGCATCTTGGATATAAATAACAGTTTCATTTTACGAGAAATGGTGGTATATTAATTGAGCTGATTGATTAAGCAGCACTGATAGAAGAATGAATTTAAACTTATTTTTAAAAAATGGTTGCATTCATTAAAAATATCAGGTATTATATAAAAGTTGCTTCTGAAAAACGAGTTAAAACTTTTTTAAAAAAGTACTTGCTTTTAAGAAGTAAACACAGTATAATAAATAAGGTCGCTGAGGTGACCGAAACAGATTGTTCTTTGAAAACTAAACAAAACGAAACGCTAAGCAAGTCTTAAACAAGAGAGTTTAACTCTCGTCAATGTTTTA
>NZ_PKOZ01000031.1 GCF_002946355.1 Pradoshia eiseniae | reverse complement strand
TCTTTTGTGAATTATATACTATTATTCCTTATATATCCAAAAATCTCCAACTCACTCTTGAGCTAACCTGCCCCTTTACTCCCATAAGATGTTCAACATAAAGAGGCATTAATCCTTCTTGAATTAATGCCCCGGGTAGCTCAATAAGTGTAGTTCTTTTTTAAATCCTCTATCTTCTTTAAAACAATATCATTAGATATTCTGTATTCTTCCTTTTTCTTCGTTAAACTTAAATCATCTAAAGGGCCTGTTACTTCACCAGTCTTTATTTGTATAATCCAAAAATGATACTCCTGCTCATCTGGTATTCCAGAACCATTACTACTTTCGGAGTCTATATTTATTTGTTTTGCGATAATATATTGGTCATCCCAACCAACTTCAGTAACTTTAGCAGGTATTATAGTAGATCCCCAACTATCTTTACTTGTTTTAGGTGCTATTGTCACTTCATTAGCAGAGGTTCTAACAATTGAATAGTTATCAGGTAAATCTATATCATAATCTGATGCCCCAGGGCATCCAGTCAAAAAAAGCAAACTTATAATTGTAATTGCTGTAAGTGAAATATAAAAGTATAGATTTCTAGACATAAACCCTCCAAGTTTGTCACTCAGTTTCTATATTATACCAAAAGTTGTTCTTCCGCTAAACTGCCCTTTTCTTCCATAAGGAGTTCAACATAAAAGAACATGAATCCTTCTTAGATCAACGCCTCATTAGATGATTACGCATTACTATCCCAACTTATATTCGTTTGGAGCAACAATGCAGTCATGTCGCTTGCGAATTGGGAAGGCTAAACCTCATTGTAGTCGTGTATGACAGTAAGACGTATTGGTACCCAACCCGGATAAATGCTTGTCATGGCATCTTGGAAAAAGAAATCGAAAACGGCCTCATACCGATAACATATGGATAACCGGACCGACATCCCGAAAAGGGATGTCGGTCTTTTTTTCGCTTATGCGGTTATACTGAGGAAAAACCGACTAATGTAACGGAGAGGAGTAACTGAATATGACCAATTCACAAATCAACGGGAAATACCTGCACGAAATCAATGAGCTCCTGGAACAATCCAGCCATGGCAAGGTTCGAGTTGGGAACATCCTATATTTCTCAACCAGAGCAATCGATGCGAACATGGAGATTAGGGATAAATCCCCTAAATATTATCGACGATGGGTTTCAGTCATTTTCATACTTTTTCGCTAGCACCACCGTTAAGATTGGAATGATGATATTAATCAATGAAAACAGTAGCCCAATCATACACCAGAGTAACGGTACTTTTAGTATAACGAGTAGTGAATATCCGCCAATTACACCAGCAAAGATTGCTATCATGACCCACAGTAATACTTCCTTTAAGAAATGTTTTAAAATAGTGGATTTAGTCCACCCAATCGTGTGATACATATTGAATTCATCTTTTCTTTTTAAAATCAATGAATGAACACCTTCTATCATACTCACAACGGTTAATAGAATGGTCATAGCAACGATAGTCATTTGTATGGTCAATGTTTGATTGTTGATGAATTGGCCCATGGTCGTGTTATCCATTTCAGATATTGTTTCCCCGATGATAGCCATCTGTACAATTAAGAGGAAAGTAGAAGTAAATAAGGTCAACATGGTCGGTGCAATGATGGATAGATAATGCCTAATGCTTGAAAAGTTTTTATACGCTTCCAATCGTACTCGAGATTTCTCCTCTCTTGCCAACACTCCATATGTGATGACTAACGAAAACAGGAAGAGTCCCATTGCGTATAGAAACGCATAGCTTTTTTCAAAAACGAAGAACAACAATATAAAAGCTGTTAAGAAAGCAAGACTTTGCAAAATTACTTGCTCTGAATAGTTCCGTTGGAGTATTTTCTTTGGAGACCAACCTATGAGGAACAATGTTTGGTTCTCTGCCTTTAAAATATTTTTTTCAAAGACTAAACGAGCCATCAGCCAAGATAGGCCAAATAGAAAGAATAGTGATAAGGCGACATTAATGGTCTTATTCCAACTGGTTTCTATTGCTTGAGCTACACCCAGGGTTGTCCACGGCTCTGTCACTTGTCCGATACCTTCAACCTCCAATTGTTGCTCCTTGAATGATGAACCTGCGACAATATCCACTTCATAGCCTGCCTCCAACAAATCTTTCGCTACATTCTCTATTTTTGCTTGTGCGGAGGCATCATATTTCGTGATTTCATCAATACGAATCCGAATGGCGTCAATTGGTTTATCTCCCTTAACGAGTTCAGCAGAATCCAATGTTGTGACTCCGCTGCTAGGTGCAGGAACAAAGCTGCCTGGGACTGATGTCGGAGTCAATGACTCTCCCTTGGATGTGGTCGTCGTGCTAGTTGAATAAATACCCAAAGGACTGGAAGCTAATTGTCCTTTCTTCTCGCTTGCCGTGAATTCACCCGTTTGCAAGATCATGAATGGAACTTCATCAGATTCTTCTAGACCAGCCCCTTTTTGTACCACTTCTTTATAGGAAGGGGGATTCCCTTCTTGAACCTTTTCAACCTGAATTTGTTCGCCTTTGAACTTGTAATCAATTTTCTGGGCTGTATAGTATTGAGAGGTGTTAAAGCTATACATAGACCCATTGGACGTCTCCACCTTAAAATCATCTCTAATCTTCATGGCTACACTCTCAAAAGGTCTTTGGAATATAGAAAGGTCAAAGTCAAAATCCTTTCTGTCTGAACCAGGCTCCTTATTTAACTCTTCTACGACCTTCCCCAATTCATCTTTTTTTTCATACGCATTCAATAGTATCTGCTCATCCGTTAAGCCTAGTTTTTTCTTATAATCTGCAAGGCTAACATCCAATTTCTCTACCGAAAGTTCCATATGAATTTGATTGTCAATTTCACTTCTCTGTAAAACCTTGATAACAGGTGGATTATTGTAATTCTGTCTCATTTGGCTGAACAAAGAAAATTTAGGGTCATCTAGGTCAGCATATAAATCTGAAAAATCTATCCCGGTTAATTGTTTCTCGCTTTCTGGGTCAATAGCTGTCAATAAATGATAGCTAGGGGGCAGGACAACATACATGCTTTTGCCCGCCAACATATCCTGTCCTTGTGGATACCAGACATATTCGAGGTTATCTGGCTTGGAATTATCGAAATAGGTTAGGATTTGTTTCTCTCCTAATGGGTATTTATTTAGCCCATCCGATGTGTAGAATTGCCATTTGAATCGAGCTGGATGTTCCAAAGGAGGCAATATAATGGACGCTTGCCTTCCGGTGAAGTATCCAAGAGAGGCAACAGGGGCGGCCACTTCAATATCAGGATTATCCTTGATTTCCTCCCATTCGGATATGGAGATTCCACCTTTGCCGTCTCCAACATAATTTTCTTCCACAATCCCGATTGTCTTTTCAATCTCGGTTCGTGAGTCAGATGGTCGCAGCAAAATGTCATAGCTTCCTCTGCCGTGCTTTTCTAGTGTATTTTTTACTGAAACTTGTGACTGAAGGGTGTACTGGGAACCAAGCGGAATGAGGAAGAATATGCTCAAAAAGGCAATAACCATGATGAGCGAAATGATTTTCCTGTTTAGTATTCGGCTGATGATGAGTCTAATCATAGATGAATCATCTCTTCTTTCGTTAACAGCCCCTCATTTAGACGATATACACAATCCCCTTTTTCGGCGACCTCAAGGTCATGGGTGACACAAATGATTGTGGTTCCACGCTTTTGTATGTTTAATAGCAATTCGATGATTCGATCTCGATTCTTTGTATCCAAATTCCCTGTAGGTTCATCACATAATATAATCTCAGGATCGCCAATTATTGACCTTGCAATAGCAACCCTTTGCTTTTCTCCTCCTGACAGACTATCGGGCAGCCGATTGTGCAGGGATTCAGGAATTCCGACCAACTTTAATAAATCTTTCGCCTTTTCCATAAGCCATTTGCGATCCTTGTCATAGAGCAACGGCATAATGACATTTTCTAGAACCGAATAATGGGATAAGAGCTTAAAATCCTGAAAGATAAATCCGATATTCGTTCTTCGAAAATTACTCCGTGCTTCTTCTGTCATCGAATATATATCATGATTAAGCATGCGTACCGAACCGTCATCGGGTTTCAGAAGCCCGGCGATACACTTCAATAAAGTAGATTTACCTGTCCCAGATGGACCGACTATGCTGCACCATACAGCCTCTTTAACCTCTAAGTTCACTCCGTCTAATATATTCAGTGTTTCATTGTTCCCATACTTCTTCATAAGATTATGTACATATAACATCTCGATACCCCAATTCATTACATTGTTATAACACACATAGACCGCCAGAGCAGTCTATGTGCATGATTCGACCATTACCTAGATAATTTGATAGTACCTGAGTCAGTAGCGACTTTACTTCCCGTTACTCTCAAAAAATCGTTCCAAGTCTTTGAAGTAGTGCTTGATGAGATAGAATAACTGGAAGTATTGGTAGTTTTCTAACTTGAATACCGGTCATCAATAGCGGCATATTTTCCATCGTTGTAATATACATGGTAAGAGGAGCCAGTACCGCCACCCCAACTCAATGTCTTAGTGACAGATGTAGAACTGCCAGTTCGTGAAACATTTTTTGGTGAAATGCTAGCCTCAACTGGCACTGCCGCTTCTGCCTTTGATGCCCCACCAAGATCTCCCACTCCGAACCCTAACAACATGCTACTTGCTACAACTCCCAAAGCCAACTTCTTAATCATCCTCAAACATCCAAAATTGTTATTATATTACAATTAGAAGGTAACACAGATGAATTATCCTTGTATATATAAAATTTCAAATTTTCTGTAAATAAGTATATAAGTCACATCAAAAATAAGGTCAAATCTATCAAAAGGTAATAATAATTCCATAAAAATCACGAAAAGTTATCTTTCGGAAACTGTGAATGCGTTAAAAAAATCTAGGAAAATAGAGAAAGAAGCAATCGATATTGCCATAAAACGGTTCGGTGGGGAAAAGAAATACGCTCTGTTTGCTGTATTTAGATGCTTTTTGAACATCGGAAATGAACGAACAATTGTACAACCAGAAATTGTTTACAACATATGAGATATCGTTGAAAACGAGACAAAAGTAACGCAAAAAAAACAGACAAACATAATACTCCTATGGTAGTGACGATAGCTTATTAGAGGTTGGATTTATTTATAACTGTAACATTGTACTTCGTTCGTTGTTTTTCGGACTTACCTGCTTCGGAGTCCTTTTCTTCATCTGGCTAACAATAAACATTTATTAAGTTTAACAAAAGAAGCACCTGAGTGAATTCTGAACTGCACCCCGAATAGTGGACACTTTAAAAAAAGTGGACCCTATTCGGGGTTTTCCTATTCTCTTTCAGGAAAA
>NZ_PKOZ01000030.1 GCF_002946355.1 Pradoshia eiseniae | reverse complement strand
ATAGATCAATGGAGAAGTTTTATTTTCACATCCAATAAACATTGTTTTTAATTTTACACAAGAATATGGACTTGACTCTCTTGCATGGGCATAGGGTGGGAGTTCCCTGGCTTCTCCCGCCTTTCGACCACCTTTTTCCCACCCTTCGCCCTCTTTGCCTGGGTAAAGGGTGGGAACTGCCTGGCTTTCCCCATCCTTCGGCCACCTTTCGACCACCCTTTTCAAGACAAAACCGGACTCCCCCTGCAACCTACACAAAAAAACCGAACCCCAAAAGGGTCCGGTCTCTATATACACAATCTATTAAGCTTTCTGGAATTGCTCTTCCTCTGTTGATCCTTTGAGAGCAGTTGTGGAGGATGTTCCTCCAGTGATGACTTGGGCGACTTCGTCGAAGTAGCCTGTTCCGACTTCGCGTTGGTGCCTTGTGGCTGTGTAGCCATTGGCTTCGCTTGCGAATTCTGCTTGCTGCAGCTCGGAGTAGGCAGCCATGCCGCGCTCCTTATAGCCTCTTGCCAATTCGAACATGCTGTGGTTAAGGGCATGGAAGCCAGCAAGGGTAACAAATTGGAATTTGTAGCCCATTTTGGCGATTTCTTTTTGGAAGTTTGCGATGGTTTCGTCATCCAGCTTTTTCTTCCAGTTGAAGGATGGTGAACAGTTGTAGGCAAGCATTTTGCCAGGGAATTTCTCATGAATGGCATCAGCGAATTTCTTTGCGTCTTCAAGATTCGGTTCGGATGTTTCGCACCAGATTAAGTCAGCATATGGCGCGTAGGATAGTCCCCGAGCGATTGCTTGGTCGATACCCGCTTTCGTGCGGTAGAAGCCTTCCGGCGTACGGTCGCCTGTGATGAATGGGTGGTCCGTTGGGTCGATGTCGCTTGTGATCAGGTCAGCTGCATCGGCATCTGTACGGGCAATCAGAATTGTCGGTACACCCATGACATCAGCTGCAAGACGTGCTGCGATTAAGTTACGGACAGCTGTTTGGGTCGGCAGCAATACTTTTCCGCCTAAGTGTCCGCATTTCTTTTCAGAGGAAAGCTGGTCTTCGAAGTGGACTCCAGCAGCACCTGCTTCAATCATGCCTTTCATGAGCTCAAAGCAGTTTAATTGTCCGCCAAAGCCGGCTTCTGCGTCAGCCACAATCGGCTGGAACCAGTCGATGTCTTCCTTGCCTTCAGAGTAGTGAATTTGGTCGGCACGCTGAAGTGCTTGGTTAATCCGTTTAACGACAGCTGGCACACTGTTTGCTGGGTAAAGGCTTTGGTCTGGGTACATATTGCCGGAAAGGTTGGCGTCAGCAGCAACCTGCCATCCGCTTAAATAAATGGCTTTCAGGCCAGCTTTGACTTGTTGAACGGCTTGATTACCAGTCAGGGCTCCAAGGGCATTGATATAATCTTCTGTATTCAAATAGTTCCATAGTTTCTCAGAGCCTCTTCTTGCCAGTGTATGTTCAATTTGCATGGATCCGCGCAGCTTGAGGACATCCTCAGCCGTGTACGGACGTTCAATTCCTTGCCATCTTTCGTCTTTCCATTGATCTTCGATTTGTTTCACTAATTCTTCTCTCATTCCTAATTCCTCCTATATGTTCGTAATAGATTTATAGAATTTCGTATGCGGGTAAGGTCAAGAAGTCATAAAACGTCTCTTCTTTGATGAGTTTGTCGAAAAGCTTTGCCGCCTCATCAAATCGGCCGGAGTTAAATCGTTCTTCGCCGAGCTCGGATTTGATTCGCTCTAGCTCTTCTTCTTTAAAGGCTTCATACATAGCCATGTCTACCTTGCGGCCATCATCAAGGACGCCTTTCGGATGGCGCACCCATTGCCAAACTTGAGCTCTGGAGATTTCAGCCGTTGCGGCATCCTCCATTAGGTTATAGATTGGCGCAGCTCCGCGGCCATTGAGCCAGGATTCGATATATTGAATACCGACATTAATGTTCGTGCGGACACCCTGCTCAGTGATGGACCCTTCTGGCACTTCAAGAAGATCTTCTGCTTTAACACTGACGTCTTCTCGTTTTTTATGAATTTGGTTTGGTGTAGGCATGTATTCATCGAATACTTCCTTCGCTACTGGAACCAAGGCCGGATGGGCTACCCATGTGCCGTCATGGCCGTTTCTTGCCTCGCGCTCTTTGTCGGCGCGTACCTTGGCGAAGGCTTCGTCATTAGCCTTCTCGTCATTTTTGACAGGAATCTGTGCCGCCATCCCGCCAATGGCAGGTGCATTCCGCTTGTGGCAGGTCTGGATGGCCAGCAAGGAATAGGCCGTCATGAACGGTACCGCCATCGTGACGACGGAGCGATCTGGAAGAATGATAGAATCGTGATTCCTGAATTTCTTTAAATAGCTGAATATATAATCCCATCTGCCGCAGTTTAATCCAGCGGAGTGGTCTTTTAGTTCATATAGGATTTCATCCATTTCAAATGCTGCAAGTATGGTTTCTATGAGGACAGTTGCTTTGATGGAACCATGAGGGATACCAAGATGGTTTTGCGCATAGACGAATACATCGTTCCAGAGACGCGCTTCATGATGGCTTTCAATTTTCGGAAGATAAAAGTAAGGTCCGCTTCCGTTTGCGAGAAGGGTCTTGGCGTTATGGAAAAAGAAGAGGCCAAAATCCATCAAACCGCCAGATATCGGCTTATCATCCAGCGTTATGTTTTTTTCTTCTAGATGGAAACCTCTCGGGCGTACAATCAAGGTTGCGGTTTCTTCTTTTAGGCTATACTGCTTGCCATTCGGATTGGTAAAACTAATTGTGCGATTAATTGCATCGCGAAGATTTATATGCCCTTCAATATTATTGTTCCAGGTTGGAGAATTCGCATCCTCAAAGTCTGCCATGAAGCATTTGGCGCCTGAGTTTAATGCGTTAATGACCATCTTCCGTTCAACCGGTCCGGTGATTTCTACGCGCCGGTCCTCAAGATCCTTCGGAAGTGAAGCGATGGTCCAATCGCTGCTGCGGATATGCTCTGTTTCTTTTAAGAAATCAGGGAGCTTACCTGCATCGATCTCCTTTTGCCTTTCAGCACGCTTCTCAAGCAAATCCTTTCTTCTTGGTCCGAAATGCCGTTCAAGCTGTTCAATAAATTCAAGTGCTTTTGGTGTGAGGATTTCTTCAAATCCCTGTTCCATTTTTCCGTGGATATTCAGTCCGTTTGTCTGTACTGCCATGTTACAAATTCACTTCCTTTATCTGTCCTATTTGTTATAAAACAGAAAACTTAATATATTTTGTATTATATAACAGTAATTAGAAATTGCAAATAGATTTATAAAATTTTTTATATTTTTTATAAAAATAGGCATTTAGTGTGGGTTTTCGGACAGGGGGAGCAGTCAGTTATGTCGAATTCCATATCATATGAACACAGAAACGAGGGGGATTAGATGAATTTTGTAACACCTAAGCATATCGTGTCAGCTGCCACGGTTGTCATGAATGAGAAGCAAGAGATTTTATTGTTGAAAGGGCCAAAACGCGGCTGGGAAATGCCTGGCGGCCAAGTCGAGGAGGGGGAATCTCTTAAGGAGGCAGCCATTCGCGAGACGATGGAGGAAACGGGTATTGAGGTTGAAATTCTCAGCTTCTGCGGGATTTTTCAAAATGTACAGCGGTCAATCTGTAATACTCTTTTTCTGGCAAAGCCGGTTGGGGGAAAACTTGCGACCTCATCTGAGAGTTTGGAGGTAGGCTTCTTTCCGCTTGAAGAAGGCCTGGAGATGGTCAAATGGAGCAATTTCCGGCAGAGGATTGAGCATTGCCTCAATGAAGCCTGCCATCCCTTTTACATAGAATTCTAAAAAAAGTCCCCTTCTGATTAGAGGGGACTTTCAATCTATCAATAAGCTTCTGAAGTCGTTTTCGCTTGCATATGAAGCAGCAAGTAATCAGGACCGCCTGCCTTAGAATCTGTACCGGACATATTGAATCCGCCGAATGGCTGGTAGCCGACTATGGCGCCTGTGCATCCGCGGTTGAAGTACAGATTACCGACATGGAAGTCCTCGCGCGCTTTTTCCTGATGAGCACGATTGCGAGTGATGACCGCTCCTGTTAGTCCGTAATCTGTGTTATTGGCAATATCAATTGCTTCGTCAAAGTCACGCGCCTTGCAGAAGGCCACGACTGGTCCGAAGATTTCTTCCTTCATGATGCGAGCATCCGGCGAGAGATCGGCGATGATAGTGGGCTCAATGAAGTAGCCCTTAGAATCATCTGATCCTCCGCCAGCAACGATGCGGCCTTCCTCCTTGCCAATCTCGATATAGTCAGTAATCTTCTTGAAGGCACCTGCATCAATAACTGGACCCATAAAGTTGGTCAAATCGCCGGTGTCACCGACAGTTAATTCTTTCGTTAGCTCTACAGCACGGTTGAGAACTTCATCATATACATCCTCCACGATGACTGCCCTAGAGCAGGCGGAGCATTTTTGTCCCGCAAAACCGAAGGCAGATGCTACGATTGATTTCGCCGCAAGCTCAAGGTCTGCTTCAGAATCAACCACGATTGTATCCTTTCCGCCCATTTCCGCGATGACGCGTTTTAGCCATTTCTGACCTTCATGGACCTTGGAGGCTCTTTCATAAATTCTTACCCCGACTTCACGTGAGCCGGTAAAACTGATAAAGCGCGTGCTTGGATGGTCGACTAAATAATCACCAACTTCTGCCCCGCTTCCTGGCACATAGTTGATAACACCTGCTGGCAGGCCTGCCTCAATCATAACTTCAACAAACTTCGCTGACACGACCGGAGTGGTGGATGCCGGCTTCAATAAGACCGTATTCCCGGTCACGACAGCTGCCACACATGTTCCAGCCATGATGGCGAACGGGAAGTTCCAAGGTGAAATAATGACCCCAACACCAAGGGGAATATAATCATAGCGGTTGTACTCATCCGGACGGCTTAATACAGGCTGACCATCTTTCAGCTTCAGCATTTGTCTTCCGTAATATTCAAGGAAATCAATCGCTTCTGCTGTATCAGCATCCGCTTCATTCCATGGCTTCCCTGCTTCACGAACCATTAATGCAGAAAATTCATGCTTTCTGCGACGGATGATGGAAGCCGCTTTAAACAATACATCAGCCCGAACTTCAGGCTTTGTTTTGCTCCATGTCTTAAATGCCTTCAATGCTTCCTGCATGGCTTTTTCTGCGAGATCTTTATTCGCTTTAGACACACGGCCTATAATGATTTCTTTATTGGATGGACTAGTAGAGACAATCTTTTCTTCAGTCGTCACCTCTTCGCCGCCAATGATTAACGGGTAATCCTGGCCGAGGTAACCGTCCACCAAAGCGAGCGCTTCCTCGAATGCCCTTTTGTTCTCATCAGCCTTGAAGTTTGTCAGTGACTCATGTTTGTACGCTTGTACCATTCGATAACCTCCCTATGTAGAATAGAATAAAGTAACCCACCTCTCATTCTACTCTATTCATAGATGGTAGTCACTTCATTTAAACACAACTCAAAATATCCGGATTATTGAAGATATAACTTACCGAAAACCCTCTTTTTGCATACAAAAGGCAGAGACGATTTAAAACGTCTCTGCCCTTATCTAGATTCTTATTCGTTGTAAATATAGACGTATGGCTCTTTATCATCGACTTCTTTGACAATCAATGATTCTTGACCATTAGAGGAGGCAATCTTTGTCTCAACCTCTAAGTAATCAGGGAAATAGTCCATAACAAGCCCTGCGACATATTGAGTAAATCCTAGGACCTCACTCTTAGAATAGAATTGCATATCAATGGAGATGGTAAGCTTCTTCATCTCTTCATTCACATAGAAGGCTTTACCAATGACACCATTATAATTCGGGAAGTATTCCTCAACATCATCCTTAAAGTTCGAGAATGCGCTGGCATCATCGCGATGCTTCTCCTCTGCTTTAGAGGATGGGAACAAGAAATATTCCTCATCGACATTTTTCCATTTGGAGATGCTGTTGCTATTAGCACCAACTACAGCATAGGAAATAAAGTTCCCTGGCACAACCGAGTCCTTGCTTTGCTGTTCAAAAAGACCAATCAGGATTGGTACATTCTTCGCACCTTCCAAGGAACGGACCCGTTTGATGACTTCAGCAGCGATTTCTTCACCCTTTTGCTGAAGCGTCTTAGCATCAATCTTCACTTCATAGGTTTCCCCATACTTCTCCTTTTGATAGTAGAAGACAGAGTTTAACGCAAGCCCGATGGAGATTCCGCCGAGGGTTACTTTATTATTATCAGATTTCACTAAATAATTGTGCTCTAGGATATGGGCCAGGTATTCAGGATTTTCCTCATAGCGATCCTCAATATCACCCTTCCCTGCATCAACAGGGTTCAAGCCTACGTTTTCATCGGCCGTCATTTTCTTTTCCTTTAGCTGAGCACTTGTGTATTTCCGGTTCAGCCAGCTTGTAACCGTTTCTTTCGAGATGACTTGTCCCTCACGGAAGACATATTTATCTGTCGGAAACGGATCTTGTGAAAGCCTCATCAGCCCTGTTTCAAATTCCTCAAGGTCAAGGCGTGTGTTGATATTAGATGTCACAAGACCACGTGTGTCGCTCGTTTCATACGGTAATAAGGTTTGATAGTATTGATCAGAGATCTGATACTCTGGAATGATGGATTCCTTTTCGGTTTTCTTTTTATCTGTATCATCTTCCACCACTTCTGTCTTGTCGAAGCTTGGCGCACAACCCGTCGCCGTCAGCAGTACCGCCAATGTTATTGCCAAAATGCGTTTCATTACTCCACCTCTATCCTCGCTTGCCCAGTTCAGCCAGAAGCTGTGCCTCATTCCAGATTTCGAGGCCAAGATCCTGGGCTTTCTTTAACTTTGAACCGGCATCTTCACCGGCTATAACCAAATCTGTCTTCTTGCTGACACTGCCTGTAACGTTTCCGCCAAGGGCCTCAATAAGCTCCTTCGCTTCTGTACGTCCATACTCTTCCATTTTACCAGTCAAGACAATTGTTTTCCCAGCGAAATAGGAATCTGATTCGACGGCTTCAACTTTCCTTTTGCCTTTATAGCTCATATTGACACCACAGGCTTTTAATTCGTTAATCAATTGAATGCATTCTTCTTGGCTGAAATAAGTGACGATTGCATCAGCCATCTTCTCGCCAATTTCGTTAATGGCAACTAAATCACTCACATTTGCAGCCATTAGCTTATCCATTTCATTATATTCTTCAGCGAGCACTCTTGCTGCTTTCGCGCCGACATGACGGATGCCAAGCCCAAATAAAAGGCGTTCCAGCGAGTTATCCTTTGAGGCTTCAATTGAAGCGAGCAGCTTGTTCACGGATTTATCGCCCATGCGCTCTAAACTAATCAATTGTTCATACGTTAATTTATAAAGATCAGCGACATCCTTAATTAAATTGGCGTCAAATAATTGAATGATTACCTTCTCACCAAGCCCGTCAATATTCATTGCATTGCGGGAAACAAAGTGAATCATCCCTTCCTTAATCTGTGCAGGACATTTGGGGTTGATGCACCTCAGCGCTACTTCCCCTTCTATACGAACAAGCTCACTGTCACATTCCGGACAATGGGTCGGCATATGGAATTCTTCCTCTTTCCCTGTCCGTTGGTCGAGCTGTACTTTGACGACTTCGGGGATAATATCACCGGCTTTCTTGACGACAACATGGTCGCCAATTCGGATATCCTTCTCACGAATTAAGTCCTCATTATGAAGGGAAGCACGCTGTACAGTCGTGCCAGCGACACGGACTGGTTCCAGCAGGGCTGTTGGTGTAATCACACCTGTGCGCCCGACCGTCAATTCAATCCCTTTGAGGACAGTGACGACTTCCTCAGCCGGGAATTTGTATGCTATGGCCCAGCGCGGGCTCTTAGCTGTCATGCCAAGCTCATCCTGATGGGAGAGTGAATCGACCTTCACGACGATTCCGTCAATGTCATAATCAAGGCTCGGCCGTTTCTCTGTCCACTCACTGATGTATTCAAGCACATCCTCGATTGTCTGGCATCTCTTCCGGTGCGGATTCGTTTTCAATCCGAGAGTTTGCAGTAAATCCAGACCTTCACTATGGGAGGTAACACCTGTTTCGCCTGTATCTCCGATGCCGTATAAGAAGATGTCTAGATTTCTTGAGGCAGCAATCCGCGGATCAAGCTGTCTTAGCGAGCCGGCCGCTGCATTGCGCGGGTTTGCAAAAGGCTCCTCACCATTCTCTTCTTTCTTTTCATTCAATGTGACAAAGGATTTCTTCGGCATATAGGCTTCACCGCGAACCTCCATCGTGTAAGGCTTATTAAGACGGAGAGGAATAGAGCGAATCGTACGCAGATTGGCCGTAATATCCTCACCGATTGTGCCATTCCCGCGAGTCGCCCCCTTAACGAATAACCCATCCTCAAAGCGAAGGGAGACAGCAAGACCGTCAATTTTCAATTCACAAATATACGAATAGCTGTCTGTGCCGAGCCCTTGCTTCACCCGGCGGTCAAAATCGCGCAGGTCCTGTTCATTGAAGGCATTGCCAAGACTGAGCATCGGTGTGTTATGCTCGACCTTCTGGAAGGCATCTAACACCTGTCCGCCAACCCGTTGTGTTGGGGATTCCTCTGTTTGCAGCTCAGGGAAAGCTTGCTCAATCGCGACGAGTTCCTTGTACAATTCATCATAGACTGAATCCGGTACACTCGGCTCATCTAGAACATAGTATTCATATCCGTATTGGTTTAACAAAGAATGAAGCTCTGCTGCTCTTTTTTGCGCTTCTTTCAACTCCATCATTCTATCCGCCTCTCTACAAGGTATCAAAGGATTGTTATTGTTGCTTCTTTATTGGGGCAAATTTCGCCAGCAGGCGCTTGATGCCCATGGATGGGAATGCGATGTCGAGCTCAAGCCCGTCTCCGCTTCCTTTCACGCTGACAACGGTTCCTACTCCCCATTTGCCATGTTCGGCCTTATCACCGACAGCCCAATCGAGTTTTTCGCCGCCGGATGTATTCATTGCCGGGCGCATAACTGGTTTTGGTGACACGCCTCCATTGATGCCGCCTCCATTAATGCCTGTACCAGTTCGTCCTGCGCCGCTCCTTCCTTGCATAAAGGATGGCCGTGCAGAAGAGGTTCTGCTTGGGGCAGGAGGATTCAAGTCCTCCAGCAAATCTTCCGGTATTTCCTTTATGAAACGGGAAACCGGGTTCATATTCGTGCGCCCGTACAAGGTTCTCATTTGAGCATTGGTAATATAAAGCTCCTTTTCAGCCCGCGTAATTCCTACGTATGCAAGACGGCGCTCCTCTTCCATCTCTTCATCTTCCATAAGTGCCCGGCTATGCGGGAACACTCCTTCTTCAAGACCAAGAAGGAAGACCGTCGGAAATTCAAGCCCTTTGGCGGAGTGAAGAGTCATAAGAACGACACCTTCCCCCGCATTCTCTTCTTCCTCATCCATCCGATCAATATCAGCGACAAGTGCAAGATCTGTCAGGAAGGCCACTAAGCTCTTATCTTCACTGCTATTTTCGAAGTTCTTCGTAACAGACAAGAACTCTTCAATATTCTCAAGCCTTGTTTCTGCTTCAATGGTCTTCTCAATTTCAAGTGATTGACGATAGCCGGATTTCTCAATGACCTCTTCAATTAACTCGGTCACAGATAAATATTCCTGCATCGCTGTATAGTGCTTAATTAAATCACGGAATTCGCTCGCTCCCTTATACGCCTTGGCACTAAGCCCTATGAACTCAAGCTCAAGCATGGCTTGATACATAGAGATATCATGATCCTGCGCATAATTGGCAATCTTATCAACGGAGCTCGCCCCGACACCACGCTTTGGCACATTGATGACTCTTCGCAAGGAAATGTCATCATCAGGATTAGCAATCAAGCGCAAATAAGCCAGGATATCCTTAATCTCTTTTCTGTCATAGAACTTAATGCCGCCGACAATCGTGTAAGGAATATTTGATTTCAGCAATACTTCCTCCATGACACGTGATTGGGCATTCGTCCGGTAGAGAATGGCGATATCTGAAAGCTGCTTTCCTTGTTTTTCAGTCATTTCCTTGATTCGTCCCGCCACGAACTGGGCTTCCCCCTGTTCACTGTCAGCACGGTAATAGGAAATCTTGTTGCCCTCAAGGTTCTCGGTCCAAAGCTTCTTCGGCTTCCGGTTCAGGTTATTCTCAATCACGCCATTGGCTGCGGCCAGGATTCGCTTCGTTGAACGATAGTTCTGTTCAAGCAAGATGACATTGGCATTTGGATAATCCTTCTCAAAGGAGAGTATATTGGCAATATCAGCGCCGCGCCAGCGATAGATGGATTGGTCGGAATCCCCTACTACGCACAGGTTCTTAAAGCGCTGTGCCAGCTTCTTAACAAGCATATATTGCGCCCGGTTCGTATCCTGATACTCATCAACATGAATGTATTGGAACTTACGCTGATAGAATTCAAGCACCTCTGGAACCTTATCGAACAGCTCAAAGGTCTTCATGATCAAATCATCAAAATCAAGAGCCTGGTTCTTCCTTAAGCGCTTCTGATACTCAGCATAAAGGTCAGCGACCGTTTGCTCATAATAGTTGCCGGCTGTATTCGCGAATTCCTCGTGAGTAATCAATTCATTCTTTGCGGATGAGATGGTTCCCAGGATGGATTTCGGTTCAAATTTCTTTGTATCGATATTCTTTTCCTTCATAATCTGTTTGATCACGGTTTGCTGGTCAGAAGGATCAAGAATGGAGAAATTACGGTTCATCCCGATTCGGTCGATATCACGGCGGAGAATGCGGACACACATGGAGTGGAATGTGGAAATCCAAATCTCATCGGCAGCTCCTCCAAGAATGCCTTGAATCCTCTCCTTCATCTCTCTTGCTGCTTTATTCGTAAAGGTAATCGCCAGGATATTCCAAGGAGCTACTTCCTTCTCTACGATTAAGTAAGCAATCCTGTGCGTCAAGACCTTTGTCTTGCCGCTTCCCGCTCCTGCCATGATAAGCAGTGGGCCGTCGGTTGCCTGAACTGCTTCTTTCTGTTTATTATTTAATCCTGTTAACAATCGATCTGTTAAGAATTGCATATATATGACACCATCCTGTTACGAACGTTTGTTCTTATTATACTTGATTCAACCGGACAATCAACAAATGTTTAGTTCTTTTTTGCCGCATCCACTGTCTTCAATGCTTTAGCTAAATCCTCATAAATATAATTCCCAACAATGATGCAATCTGCAAGTTCGGACATCTCCTCTGCTCTCGCAACACTATTGATGCCCCCTCCGTAAAAGAGCTTTGTCTCCATCAGCGTATCTTTCACGGCCCTGACCAACGCCGGGTCGCCATATTTGCCGCTGTATTCGAGATAGAAAATAGGCAGATTGAACATTTTTTCCGCCATCAGAGCATAGCTTGCCGCATCATCCTCTGATAAATCCGTATTTGCCTCCGTCAGCTGAGCTGCCTTGCATTCTGGATTCATAATGCAGTACCCCTCAACATGCATCTCTTCCCAATTGATCATATGGCCATATTCCTTAATGGCCTCTTTATGCAGACCAAGAATCCAGTCCGGATTCCGGCTATTTAAAACAGACGGTATAAAATAAAGGTCAAATCCCGGGGTTATGGATTCTAAATTGGATACCTCGAGCACACAAGGAAGCGTGTAACGGCGAATTCGTGCCATGAGGTCGAGCACATTCTCAAGTGTGACTCCATCAGTTCCGCCAACCAATATGGCATCTGTTCCAGATTCACAAAGCTTCTCTAGCGCCTCATCGGAGATTTCCTTATTAGGATCGAGTTTAAAAACATGCTTCCACTCGCGAAAATCGTACATTCAAACAACCCCTTAATCTAATTTCCATTTAATCATTATAGCACTCCTTTAGGTGATACCAAAGAGTTAGAAAAAATTGCGAGATGCTTCTAAAATAAGAAAAGCAGCCCTAATTTGGGCTTGAACTGCACCCTATAAAGTAGACAGTTTAATAAAAAGGGATGTGCCGTGTTTATGCGGCGATGAGATGACTTCGGT
>NZ_PKOZ01000029.1 GCF_002946355.1 Pradoshia eiseniae | reverse complement strand
GCTCCCATCTGATTCGCTCGACTTGCATGTATTAGGCACGCCGCCAGCGTTCGTCCTGAGCCAGGATCAAACTCTCCGAAAGATGTTTGATCTAGCTATAATTTAAAACATTGACGAGAGTTAAACTCTCTTGTTTAAGACTTGCTTAGCGTTTCGTTTTGTTTAGTTTTCAAAGAACAATTCGTTCGTTGTCGTTTTTCAGCGACTTGATTATCATACCAAGTTCACTTTGCTTTGTCAACAACTTTTTTGTTTCTTTTTTTGTCGTCTGCCTTACTAGCAGCGGCGACGTTTATTAATATACCATCCTTTTTTTTATAGTGCAATAGTTTTCATAAAAAAAGTTAGGTTGTCTTATACAACCTAACTTTCATCAGCCTATAATCCACTTTTGAACAACAATTAAAGCAGCTATTCCCGGCATACCCAAGATCCCTGATATTAATGTAGTCGGAACATTAATGGGAATATGAATCCCATAGTTCCCTCCAACCGCATTAATCAAGAATAAGGCGATAGCGCCGACTACAAGCTTAACAATCAGCTTGCCAGCTTGTTTCAAGGGATTGCTCGGCATGCCGGCAATCAACAAAAGCAGAATTAAGCCTATAGCAACTGCAATAAACACCCCTGATTCCATGGCTATCCCTCCTAAATGTTTACTTCACTTTATGAGACAAGCAATCCATTTAGAACAGCCTTGGGTGCGAATATTAATGCAAAGAGACCTTCCGCTCCTTTGCTTCTTTAAATAGATAGTAATACTTCAATTCACTCAGCTTTGCTTGGCATATCGTATCAAAGGATGGATCGAAGCTTTTTTCAATCAAGCCCTTATGATTGTACCAATTCGTTTTCATCGTTTCGATATCATGGATGAGTTTTTGATTAAATTCTTTGCGAAGCTTGCCTTTTCTTTGGAAAAACACGTTGTTCCCTCCAAGCTATATGCTACAATTCTCTCCTGCCTTCAATCGCTTTGGATAAAGTGACCTCATCTGCATATTCCAAATCTCCGCCTACCGGCAATCCGTGAGCAATGCGTGTAATCTTTATCCCGGTTGGCTTCAACAATCTAGAGATATACATAGCAGTGGCTTCCCCTTCGATATTCGGGTTAGTTGCCAGAATAACTTCCTGAACCGTTTCATCCTGGAGCCTTTTTAAAAGGGCAGGAATATTAATATCCTCGGGACCAATGCCATCCATCGGAGAGATGCTTCCATGAAGGACATGATACAAGCCATTAAACTCTCTCATTTTCTCCATGGCGATGACATCCTTCGGCTCCTGTACAACACAAATGATGGACCTGTCGCGATGTTTATCCTCACATATATAACATGGATCTTGATCGGTGATATGCCCGCAAACAGAGCAATAGGTTAAATTTCGTTTCGCGTTCACGAGTGCCTTTGCAAAGTCAAGAACTGTATCTTCCTTCATACCTAATACGAAAAATGCCAGTCTAGCTGCTGTTTTCGGGCCAATCCCCGGCAGTTTCATGAAGCTGTCTATCAACTTTGATATTGGTTCAGGATAGTGCATTTACTTACTCCTTACATGAAGCCTGGTGGCAGATTCAATCCTTTTGTAAATTGACCCATTGTGCTGCTTGTAAGCTCATCTGCCTTGCGCAAAGCGTCATTTGTGGCAGCAAGAACCAAGTCTTGAAGCATTTCGATATCATCTGGATCTACCACTTCTTCTTTAATTTTCACTTCGACAATTTCCTTATGTCCTGTAACGACTACTGTTACCATGCCGCCGCCAGCAGTTCCCTCAATTTTCTTTTGACCAAGCTCTTCTTGTGCTTCAGCCATTTTCTTTTGCATTTTCTGCATTTGCTTCATCATATTTTGCATATTTCCCATTCCGCGCATACGTTTAGCCCTCCAATTATTCTTTTATTTCCACTAGCTCATCGCCAAACAATTCCCTAGCTTTGACAATCAGCGGATCTTCCTCTGCAGGCTCCTGGCCGCTCTTATCATCTTCATTATCTGCCTTTTGGCTGGTGACATATTCTTCACGAATTTTCTTCCATGCATCCTCAGGCACTCCTACAATATCATAGTTATTGCCGGTGATTTGGACAAAGGTAGATTTAAGGCCAGAAATAAATTCCTGGTTATTCATTGCCATTTGGCAGTGGATTTCATACTTGAATTTTAGCACAAATGCCTGCTCAGAGGCAGCAACTGGTTCCGCGTCATTTAATAAAGCGGCCTGCGAACGTTTAAGTGACCCAAGCATCTCCGCCCAGCTTCCCTTAATCTTCAGCAAAGCCGGCTTAGTGGCGCTTTTCAAGACTTCATTTACACGTCCTACAGGTACTTTGAATGACCGGTTAGAGGCTGCTGCCTTCTTTGGTTTATCCTTTGGCGCCGCCATTCCTTGTTCGCCCGGTGCTTGGGAACGCAAGGAATTGATTTCCGCCTCCAAATGGTTGATCCTCTCAACCAGCTTTTTCACTGTCGCATCATCGACGCTTGCCACTGTCCTAGTCGGGACATCTGACTGGCATAATTTCACAAGGAGGACCTCCAAGGAAATTCGCGGATGGCTCGACCATTTCATATCTTGAATAGATTGATTCCATTGATCAATCCAAGAGTACAGGCGCTCAGACTCAATCTCTTCAGCCAATACCTTGAAATCGTCATCTATATAAACTCTCTCCATGGAATCCTCCAGTTCAGGCGCTGCCTGGAACAAGAGCATATCCCGGTAGAAAAGAATCATATCTTCGACAAAACGGACAGGGTCTTTGCCCATTGCCAGCAATTCCTTCATTTGGCCAAGCGCTTCGGCCGTATTCTTTTCATGGATGGCCTTCACAATCTTTGTTAAAAATGATTGTGAAACAGCTCCGGTAACGGTCAGCGCATCTTCCATTGTTACGCGGTCAGAACCAAAGGAAATCGCTTGGTCAAGCAGACTTAGCGCATCCCTCATTCCTCCCTCAGCGGCCCTCGCGATAACAGATAGAGCCTGTACTTCATACTCTACGCCGCTTTCCCGTAAGATTCGCTCCATTCGACCGACGATATCCTGCGGGGTAATACGCTTGAAATCAAAGCGCTGACAACGAGAGATAATAGTGAGGGGAATTTTGTGCGGTTCTGTCGTCGCAAGAATGAAGATGACATGGGCCGGCGGCTCTTCCAAGGTTTTAAGCAGGGCATTAAAGGCACCTGTCGATAACATATGAACTTCATCAATAATATAAACCTTATACTTCACAGACGATGGTGCATATTTCACTTTATCCCGGATATCCCGGATCTCTTCTACCCCATTATTAGAAGCAGCATCTATCTCTAAACAATCGGATATTGAACCATCTGTGATTCCTCTGCAGGCCGCGCATTCATTGCATGGCTCACTGACAGGAGCATGTTCACAGTTCACAGCCTTTGCCAAAATTTTAGCTGCGCTTGTTTTACCAGTTCCTCGAGGACCCGAGAACAAATAAGCGTGGGATATTTTTTGCTGCATCAAGGCATTTTGAAGTGTTTTTGTCACGTGTTCCTGTCCTATTACATCTTCAAATGCCTGAGGACGCCAGACACGGTATAATGCTTGATATCCCAATTTCCTTGCCCCCCTTACATAGTCCTTTTTATTATATCGTAATCGGACATATTTACAAACGGCAATCGACACATAAAAAAACCATTCCTCGCCATGGAAGAATGGTTTTATCTTGTATGTAAAATTAACTGCCGTGCACCCTCCGTTGATAAGTATCCATAAGCGGAACCATTGCAGTTAGCTCGGCCCAGGCTGCCCTGCGGCACATGGGAGTTCTTACTTACTGCTGCTTCCTTCCGGACCTGACAGGGTTCATAAGTTCCCATTGCGCAGGACCCAGACGTCAACACCACTTACAATGGTCAGACCTTACAGAGTACTTACCGAAGGAGGGGATTCAGTCTTGCTAGAGCGGATTGCAAGTACAGGACACCGCTACCTTCCCACCTAGCACGGCAAATTTGAAACCAATAATTAAGTGTGCCGTAAATGACACATGAATAAGTATACCATTTTCACGAAAAAAAGCAATCCCTACTCATCAGAGTTCTAAGCATCATCTCTCCTGATTGACCGAACTTTTTTTAGCCTTCTTCTTCCGCTCGCGCAAATCTTTAAAAAAAGAAGTCAGCATTGACCCGCATGAATCTTCACAAACGCCTGAGAGCACCTCACACTGATGATTGAAGCGTTCATCCTCAAGCAAGTTCATGAAAGTCCCTGCACATCCGCCCTTTGGATCCTTTGCCCCATAAACGACCCGCTCCACTCTTGACATGATCAGTGCACCGGCACACATTGGACATGGCTCGAGCGTCACGTATAGAGTGGCACCCTCAAGTCTCCATGTCCCAAGTTTTTCACAAGCTTGATTGATGGCCAGCACCTCCGCATGGGCAGTTGCGTTTTGTTTCGTTTCGCGAAGATTATGGGCGGCTGCAATTATCTCCCCATCCTTTACGATAACCGCACCGATGGGTACTTCCTTTTTCTCAAGCGCAATCTTGGCTTGTTCAATGGCCGCTGCCATAAAACGTTCATCCTGATTCATCATGCATTCCCCTTGCCTAATTTTTTCTCGCCCTTTATACACTCATTCCTCCAACCTACTCAAGGTTAAAGAATGAAATTAATCTATAACGAATTCATATTTCTATATGGTACAATAATAGACAGTCTTTATCATAGTATATTTTTCATTTATAAGGAGGGCCTCCAATTTGAAACACACCCCATTTATTACAGTCGAAGGGCCCATTGGTGTCGGAAAAACAACTCTTGCCCAGGCTATCGCGAATCATCTTGATTATAAGCTCTTGAAGGAAATCGTAGATGAAAATCCTTTCCTCGGCAAGTTTTATGAAGATATCGAAGAATGGAGCTTCCAAACAGAGATGTTTTTCCTCTGCAATCGTTTTAAACAGCTAGAGGACATCCAATTAAAGTATATCCAGAAACATAAACCAGTCGTCGCAGATTATCATATCTTCAAGAATTTAATTTTTGCTCAGCGCACGATAAAGGATGCCAAATTCAATAAATATAAAGACATCTATTCTATTTTGACCGCTGATATGCCAAGACCTAATATGGTTATCTATCTCGACGCAAGTCTCGAAACTTTGCTTGATCGCATAGCCCTTCGCGGACGTGAGTTTGAGAAGAACATCAGCCATCCATACTTGAAGCAGCTCTCAGAGGACTATGCCACTTTCATGAATGAGTTCGAAGCAGCTCATCCAGATATCCCGGTTCTCCGCTTCAATGGGGATGAGATTGATTTTGTCCTTCGCAAAGACGATCTAGATTATGTTCTGACGTCTGTATCCAATCAATTGCAAAAAGGAGTTTGTTCATGAGCCATCTTCACAACTACCACATTCCGAAAAATTCAGTTATTACAATCGCTGGAACAGTTGGTGTCGGAAAATCGACGTTAACAAAAGCACTCGCAGATGCTCTTGACTTCCGAACATCTTTCGAAAAGGTTGACACAAATCCATACCTTGATAGCTTTTACGCAGATTTTTCTCGCTGGAGCTTCCATCTCCAAATCTATTTCCTAGCTGAACGCTATAAGGAACAAAAGAGAATCTTTGAATACGGGGGCGGCTTTATCCAGGATCGCTCTATCTATGAAGACACAGGTATTTTTGCGAAGATGCACTACGACAAGGGAACCATGTCTCCAACTGACTATGAAACGTATACCAGCCTATTTGAGGCTATGGTGATGACGCCTTACTTCCCTCATCCGGACTTGCTCATCTACCTTGAGGGCTCTCTAGATGACATCATCAACCGCATTCATATGCGCGGACGCGAGATGGAACAGCAGACGCCAATCGATTATTGGCAGGAAATGCACGGGCGCTATGAGAATTGGATCAATTCCTTTAATGCTTGTCCAATACTCCGTCTTAATATTAATGAATATGACTTAAACGAAGATCCGAATGCCATACATGATATTTTGCAAAAGATATCAGAGCATATGCAGCAATCAGGAAAACTGCGCAAGATCTAATCAAAAAAAGGATACCGCCTGGGTATCCTTTTTTTCTTTGCTAACTTATCTTGCGTTCTCTTTTGTGATGACTGTTTTACCGCCCATATATGGCTGCAATGCTTCTGGAATGAGAACAGATCCGTCCTCCTGCTGGTAATTTTCCAGTATCGCCGCAATCGTTCTGCCAATCGCCAAACCAGATCCATTCAATGTATGAACATGCTCTGGTTTTGCCCCTGGCTCACGGCGGAAGCGAATATTCGCACGGCGTGCTTGGAAAGCTTCGAAATTACTGCAAGAAGAAATCTCACGGTAGGTCTCATAGCTCGGAATCCAAACCTCTAAATCATATTTCTTCGCAGCTGTGAAACCTAGGTCAGCCGTACACATCTTCAAGACTCTGTATGGCAATCCCAGCAATTGCAGAACCTTCTCTGCATGGCCAGTTAATTTCTCAAGCTCCTCATAAGAATCTTCCGGTTTAACGAACTTAACAAGCTCTACCTTGTTGAATTGATGCTGGCGAATAAGTCCTCGTGTATCACGTCCGGCAGAACCAGCTTCAGAACGGAAGCAGGCGCTATAGGCCGCATAGTTGATTGGCAGTTCTTCCCCGTTTAAAATCTCATCTCGATGATAGTTTGTAACGGGAACCTCGGCTGTTGGAATGAGGAAATAGTCCTCGCTTTCAATAAGGAACGCATCCTCCTCAAACTTAGGTAACTGCCCAGTGCCTGTCATGCTTGTACGATTAACCATATATGGCGGCAGCATTTCGACATATCCATGCTCCTCCACGTGAAGGTCCAGCATAAAGCTTGCAAGGGCGCGCTCAAGTCTCGCTCCCAACCCCTTGTAGAAAACGAAGCGGCTCCCTGTTACCTTGCCTGCTCGCTCAAAATCAATGATTCCAAGATCAGTAGCAATATCCCAATGAGGCTTTGGCTCAAACCCAAAATCTCTGACTTCCCCCCATTTGCGTGTCTCAACATTCTCATCCTCAGAATCCCCGACCGGAACACTTTCATGCGGGATGTTTGGAATCGTCAGCATAATATTTTCCAGCTCTTCCTCAATCGTTCTCAGTTCCGTATCGAAGCCTTTAATCTTATCCCCGACTTCACGCATTTCCTTAATGAGTGCATCTGCGTCTTTTTTCTCTCTTTTCAAAACAGCGATCTCTTGGGATACTTCATTTCTTCTGCTTTTTAATTGTTCTGTTTCGACAATTAACTCCCTGCGTCGCTTATCGAGGTCCTCAAATTTATCAAGATCATTCAGATCTTCGCCGCGATGCTGCAGCTTTGCCTTCACTTCTTCTAAGTTAGCCCGTAAATGTTTTACATCAAGCATCCTTATTTCCTCCTTCAAAAGTCTTTATAAATACAAAAAA
Source organism: Pradoshia eiseniae (assembly GCF_002946355.1). NCBI lineage: Bacteria > Bacillati > Bacillota > Bacilli > Caryophanales > Bacillaceae > Pradoshia > Pradoshia eiseniae. The sequence goes on along the minus strand of NZ_PKOZ01000029.1, from coordinate 4,713 downwards.
CTCCCGTCCCAAAAAGGGACGGAAGTTTATATCCGCGTTGCCACCCTAGTTAAAGGCATATGATTGCCTTTCACCTCAAATTGATAACGGGCTTTTTACCCGATGATATTTACACCTCTCGTAGTGAGAGTTTCCATATCACGCTCTGAGATGGATTCACTAGAGTATACCGCCAGTTTGCACCAACCACTGGCTCTCTTCTAGATATAGGCTCTAGCTACTAGTTCTCGTCAACGCATTAGTATATTCGTTATTGTATTATTTATCATACACCGATGTGTAGGAAATATTCAATTAAAACATTAAAAATTAGAATAAACCTTTAACAGCACCAGTTATGCTTCCCCACATATCACCGAAGAAACCTCCAACAGCTCTCATGGAAAGCACAAACCAATTTGCCTTTTCGACTGTTTCGGCTGTTACTACATCGACACGTACACCTTTGCTGTCACCAGCAATCGTACCGTAGTTATTGCCAGTCTCCACTGTCAGGTAACCAATTTTCTCACCCTTTTTGATAGGTGCGACTAAATTGCCTTCTTCATCAAGCTTATCTTTGTTTATAACAAGCTTCGTTTTGACATCATCTGCCTCGCCCTTCTTCACGACAAGCTCGACTGCCTTATTTGTTTCAATGGCAACAGAATCCTCTTTACCCTTTGAAACTCCTACTGTTTTTTGCTTTTTATCTTGGTAGCCCTTTTCAAGGATTTCTTCCCTTGTGAAGTTATTGAATGCATAATCCAAGACTTTTTTTGTTTCAGTAAAACGGGAGTTTTTGCTATCAGCCTTCATAACGACTGTAATGTAGCGCTGCCCGTTCTTTTCTGCTGTCGCTGTAAAGCATGCACCGGCAAATTCTGTTGATCCTGTTTTCAGTCCATCGACACCCTCATACTCATAAATAAGTCCTGGAAGCATCCAGTTAAAGTTATCATATGTTCTGCCGTCTCTGAATTTCAAGCGTGGAACCTTTGCGTAATCCAGTACTTCCGGGTAATCCTTCAGCAATTCATAGGCTAATTTAGCAGTTGCACGAGCTGACATTAAGTTCTCGTCATCTTCATTCCCTGCTGGATACTGCCCAAGCAAACTAGTGTTGTTTAAACCGGAGGAGTTAACGAAATTATAATCCTCTAAACCTAGTTCTTTTGCCTTTTCGTTCATCAATTTCACAAAGTTCTTTTCCGTTCCTCCGACTAGCTGAGCCAATGCCACAGTAGCCGCATTTCCGGAGAAGATAGCCATAGCCTCATACAATTCCTTAACCGTGTATGTCTCGCCCTGTGTTAGCCCAATATTGGATAAACCAGGCGCAGCCGAAAGCTTATGGACATACTCATCGATTGTTACCTTTTGATCCCAAGAAATTTTGCCACTTTCAATCGCTTCTAATACAAGGTATTCAGTCATCATTTTGGACATGGAAGCTACACCTAGCAGCTTGTCCGCATTCTTCTCATATAGGATTTGTCCCGTTTCTGCATCTATTAAAATGGCTGCTTCAGCACTTAATCCTAATTCATCATCTTCAGCAGCATACGCATGATTAGCTGGAAATGAAAAGACACATGTTATAAGTAGTGTTAACACTGCAAGCAAAGAGGTTAGTTGTTTTGCCTGTCTCAAGTATATCCCCCCTGGTTATCTTTGTTTGTCGTCGTCTAAACGCCTAGTTATTGTATCATAAACAAATCAAAAAAAATAGACAGAGTCATAAACCCTGCCTATCATTTCAAATCATTAAAAGGAGTAATTTGGTGCTTCTTTTGTAATTTGTACATCATGCGGATGGCTTTCTCTCAAACCAGCTCCAGACATCTTTACAAATTGCGTATTTTCGCGCAGTTGCTCGAGATCCTTCGTACCGCAATAGCCCATGCCAGAGCGCAAGCCTCCAACGAGTTGATAGATTGTATCAGCTAAAGGTCCTTTGTAAGGGATGCGGCCTTCAATACCTTCTGGGACAAACTTCTTAGCATCTTCTTGGAAATATCGGTCTTTTGAACCTTTTTCCATTGCTCCAACTGATCCCATTCCTCGGTATACCTTAAATCGTCTTCCTTGGAAGATTTCCGTCTCACCAGGGCTTTCTGTTACACCCGCAAGCATACTTCCTAGCATGACAGCATGTCCGCCTGCAGCAATGGCTTTTACGATATCACCAGAATACTTTATTCCACCATCAGCAATGATAGTTTTACCATGCTTGCGTGCCTCTGTCGCACAATCATACACGGCTGTGATTTGGGGAACGCCAACACCAGCTACCACGCGAGTCGTACAGATAGAGCCAGGTCCAATACCGACCTTAACCACATCAGCGCCAGCCTCAATCAAAGCCTTTGTCCCTGCTGCTGTCGCAACGTTTCCTGCAATAACGGTAAGTTCAGGATAAGCTGCCTTGATTTCTGCAACCTTTTCTAAAACACCTTTTGAGTGTCCGTGAGCAGTATCAAGTACAATGGCATCTACCTCAGCCTGTACAAGCATCTCTACACGCTTCATCGTATCTGCTGTTACCCCTACAGCAGCTGCGACCAATAGACGGCCAAACTCATCCTTCGATGAATTAGGGAATTCAATAAGCTTTTCAATATCCTTAATGGTGATTAACCCTTTTAAAATGCCCTCTTCATCGACTAGTGGAAGCTTCTCAATTCTATGCTTCTGAAGGATTGATTCAGCCTCCTTCAAGCTCGTTCCAACAGGAGCTGTCACCAGATTCTCCTTCGTCATCACTTCATCAATTAGCATAGAATAATCATGAATGAAACGTAGATCACGGTTAGTGATAATACCAACCAATTTCTTTTCATCTTCATTATTCACGATCGGAACACCAGAAATGCGATACTTGCCCATCAGATGTTCTGCATCATATACCTGGTTTTCCGGTGTAAGGAAAAATGGTCTAGTGATAACCCCATTCTCAGATCGTTTAACCTTATCGACCTGTTCAGCCTGCTGTTCAATAGACATATTTTTGTGAATAACGCCTAAGCCACCCTGCCTTGCCATCGCAATGGCCATCCCTGACTCCGTTACCGTATCCATACCCGCACTAATAATAGGAATGTTCAAGTTAATTTTATCTGTCAATTTCACTTTTAAGGATACATCCTTAGGCAGTACTTCCGATTCACCCGGAATTAAAAGCACATCATCAAAGGTCAATCCCTCTTTGGAAAATTTATCGTTCCACATACTCTACTTCCTCCATTCCTAAAAAAATTTATTTGTAGATTATCAATTGGGCAAACTAGTGTCAAGGAAATAACAATTTGTTAGACAATTCAATTAATTTAAGGGTGAAATAAATGACTTCATTAGATAAAAAGTACCTGCAAGCATATCTCCCGTTTTACTCTACAAGTTATACGCAAAAGTATTTACTTCGGTCATATCAGGAGCAAGGAATCACAGAAGCTACCCAATATAGCTTTTCCAATTGCTATCCTTTTATCTCCTATATTGAAAATGGCCTCCTATATCTAAAGCAGGCTTCCAAGATAGCCCTACAAATTAAACCCTTACTCTTATATTACGGGTTTACTCATTTGCTCAAAGCCTGTGTTCTGGTCGTTGACCCTGTCTACCCGGAAACAACTGCCGTACTTGCTCACGGAGTCTCTACTCGTAAAAAAAAAAAGCAACAATATGAGTTTCTCATGGATGAAGTGAAAATACAAAGAAATGGCTTATTTACTCACTTAGCTTCTAAAATGTTCCACATGAAACTGTCAGAGGAGAAATACTCCATGATTACTCTTCTAAAAGAAATTCCTGAGCTAAGCAGCATATTCAAGCGTATGAAGGGCAACCTGCCTCAGCTTCCTATATCTCTTCATAAGGGAGCCTTACATATTGATCAAACAGTGCTCAACCACTATCACATGACAAAGGATAGGTTCATTCAGCTAGCTGCGAGAAAGTGGCGCTTGCCTATTGATTTGGAGAATATATCAGAAGAAGATAACCTAATTAAATTAGGACTAATAGAGCCAATGAGTAAAAATAAGGAGAGCCTTTTGCCATTCCGCTATGATTATCTCTTAGACATCTATACCCTCTCACTCCAAAAGGACGCGCCTAGTCAAACCTTGCCTGATATGCTTATCATGTATTTACTTTTATACAATCTAAGTATGATTTCACGATATGAAATTGACTGGTGGACAGAACTGTTCAAAGAAATGGGACATCAGGATTTACCCTTTATAAGCGGCTTCCTAGATGTAGCGGAATTTAAAATCCCAATGCTCGTTGGAGAGTGGCTGACGGGAAGGGAAGTTTAATTCAGTAACAGAAGCGTAGCTAAGAAAGAATCTCCTAAAGTTTCCCAGGAAATCTTTCTGAATTACACCTTCTTATACACCCTTTCTCGTTATGGTAAATACATGAATAACCAAACCAGTTCAGTGATGATGAACTGGTTTTCGTTATCCGTCAACACAGAGTTCTCTATAGGGTGGCGCTCGCTATCATCTAAAATCCGTTGGACTCCTTGCTTCTCCCCAATCGGAGATGCCTGCTGTCAGTCAGAGGAGTGTCTTGTACTTCTTTTAAGAAAAGGCCATCTCTTTCGAGATGGAAAGCACAAAAAAACCAGCTCAAAACTGAACTGGTTTCACTTGCCCGGCAACGTCCTACTCTCACAGGGGACGCGCGGCCCCAACTACCATCGGCGCGCGAGCTTAACTTCCGTGT
>NZ_PKOZ01000028.1 GCF_002946355.1 Pradoshia eiseniae | reverse complement strand
TCTGAGATAGTTTCAACCATATAGAAGATAGTCTATTGATATCAAACGATGATGAAAATCTAAGAAAACAGGAGAAAACGTGAGATTTCACTATGTTTATTGAGGGAGTTTAGCGGAAGAAGGATTTATATCAAATCAAGAAATGTTTTAAGGAGGATAATTATGAAATTTTGGCTTAAAGCACGTGAAGATTATTATAGAAAACCACCCCTCACTGAAGCTGAATTAGAAGAAGCTGAAAAGGAACTGGGACACAAGCTCCCTGAAACTTATCGGAAGTTGTTATTAGAGCAAAATGGTGGATCTATTCGATTTAATGCTCTCCGTTTAAGAAAACGTCCAATAGAAGGAAACTTTTTCGTAGAATTTGGATTCCTACAAGGAGTAGGAGAAATGCCAGGTATTTTGGATACGGCTTTCGTGACTAAAGAATGGAATTTACCTAAAGAACTTGTCATATTAAACGGAGATGGTCACACTTGGTTTGCTTTGGACTATAGGAATAATAGAGTTGAGCCTGCTGTTTCATACATTGATACAGATGGAGATTTGGATTTTGTTTTGGCTGATAATTTTGACGAATTTATCAAGGATTTATACATCGAGGAAGAGGGTCTTTACCGCTTTAATCCTGACGAAGATGAGGATTACAAATTAGATGCGATGCCAGAAGATGAATTAATTTCTTTATTGCAATCAGGGCAATTTACTAAAATCAAAAAAGCACTGGATAATTTATTCTATTACCCCAAAAATAGTATTACAGAAAACTATGTCCTAAATATATTAAATGAAACCGATGAGAAGGTTCAAGATAAGATAGGATCATCTTTATTCCAATACATAAGTTTCCAAAGGATTAAATATGATCTTCCTATTGTAAATAAGATAATAGATGAGTTAAATAAACACCCTAAAGTTGCCCATTATGCGACTCTGATAACCGAATTTATTAAAGAAATGGAAGAAGCAAAAGAGGAGCAAATTTTTGATGATGATGATTATGAAGTAGTCCCATATGAAGATGAATAATATAGAGGTGAAGAAGAGTAAAAATATTTAAATAGTGAAATTAAAGTAAGAAGCCCTTAGGTAATTTATCAGATTGATTTAAGATAATAATGATGCTGGTGTGTGAGTGTCTTCACTTAAACAAAAAGGGGCGTTTGTTTAATAGCAAGTATACCCACTTTCTTTCTGAAGGTACCTGTTTTCATATCTCGAATAAATATTAGGCAAAAGCAGTAATCCTCACGATAACAGTTAAAGAAGTTGATAAACCCACCAACATTCCGTGTGTTGCCACATACATTCCACACACGTGGAGTGTGTAGCAAAATTAGTATTGAAATAAGGCAGCAGCCCTCATGGGGCGCTGCCTTTCTATGTTTACTCTTTACTTTCTTTATCTTCAGTCTTTTTCTCTAATTCTGGTTGGGTAATTTCAAGGTCTTCTAGTTCTTCGTTAACTAAATTTAACTCTTTTTCTGATTCCTCGAAATGGATGTCTTTGATAGGAACTTTGATTGTTTTATTTTCCATTAACTTGTTTATTTCGTCTTTTAAATGGTCTTGTACCTTTTCTCTACCTGTTTCAATATTATCTCTAATAGTTTGTTCGATAATTGTGTTTGCTTGTTTATCATAGATTTTTGCATCTTCATAGGATGTGGGAGAGAATATAGACTGTATCCAGCCCAACTCTTCATCGGAATTAACCAAATCTTTTGCGTAAAAGGCAGTTAGTTGAGGCTCTTTAATTGTCAGTATCTCCTCTTTTTCATTGTATGTGATGGTTTTCTTGTCAATCTCCCCTCTATAACCCCATCTAACTAATGCTTTATACTTCAGTTCAACTACCTTTTGCATTCCCAAAACCTCGTTATAGAAAAAGTTCCCTTGTTTATCAACGGGTTTAATAGTAGCTGTTACTGGATTTCCTGCTATGTAAGTCTCTTTAATGATCTCTTGTATAGCTCCAACCTCTAATTCGGTAATTTTATAGATTTCATGTCTAACAATCGTTTCTTGTTTTTCCGAGTCTCCCTCTCCGAAAAACACCTTCCCTAGGAAAAATACTCCTAGAATAATTGCTGTAGAAGCTGCTCCAATGAAAAATAATTTAACTTTTGACATGATGTTCTCCTTCCATAGATGCCTTTTTTGCTGTGATATGCTCATTATTTAAGGGTATAAAATAATAGTAAAAGAATAAAGAAATGAAAACTAGAGAGAAAGAAAGGAAATTATTTATCGAGTATTCGAACTTTTCCGCTAGAATTACAAGACAATTTCTCAGTCTGTAATTGTCTTAGGTATGGAAAATAAAGAGAAGTCTGCTTTAATACGAGAAACTTATATGAACAGATATCAAAAAGGTCTGGGATCAATAACATTCAACCTCCTCAGTTGAGGGATAATTATGCCCCATTTATGCGTATTTAAGCGGAACACTGTGACGTGAGTGATATATATAGTTATTCTGATGCCTTGATCAAGGAAGGATTAGTGCCTTTTTGTGTTGAATTTCTTATTGGAAGTGAAGGGGAAGGTTAGCGGAAGAAGTAAAAGGAGGTTAAACAATGCAGTTGATTGTCGGTCTTATAGTTGCAGGGCTTCATTTTTTGGCAGCTTATTTTGTATGGAAAAAAGGAAAGGTACAAATTCTGCCGGATATGTAGAAGGTGAAGTAAAAGACAAAAAGAAAGCCTCTAAGTATTCAGGAATCTATTTAATTGGACTTGGCGTTATATCTGTATTATTCCTTTTCTTTCTGATCACTTTTATTACGTATTTTCAATTTATATGGTATCGGTTGTGGTTGGTGCCGTTATTATTAATGTCAAAGTAAAATAGAGCCTATCCTTGTTTGACTAATGAGGGCTTAGATAAAGAAGAGTGATACTTACGATAATGAGAAAACGCGCAATCTTATGAGCGGGTTTTCTTTGTTTATATATCATTTACAATGCAAAATAAAGCCTGCCCTTACTGCGTGTTTTGTAGAACAGCACATCAAAACGGATACCTTTAATAGTAGGATTAAGAGCCATCCCTAGCCTAACCCTTAAAGTAGCTCAGATCAAACTTACAGTGTTAGAAGAACAATCCGTTTCTATATAAAGAGGGAGAGGGTCCATTAAGAAGAGTGAACAGTGAATCATTTTTAGTCTAAATTGGTAAAATAGGCAGGAAGAGCTGCAGAGTACAGCCGATTTAGGATTAATGGATATTAGGAAAATCAATCTGGCAGGAGTAGAAAGGAAGATAGCGTTATGGCCAAAGCAGGGAGAGGCAGGTGTGAACTTTGTTTACGGGATCATGTTGAGCGTACCATTCACCATTTAACCCCAAGAGAATTCGGAGGAGGACCTGAAGATACATCAAAACTGTGTATTCCTTGCCATAAACAAATTCATGCCCTTTATCCAAATTCGGAATTGGCTATAAGGCTTAACGCAATTGAAAAATTGCAGGATGACCCTGAAATGAAGAAATACCTAAACTGGATAAAAAAGCAGCCAGCAGGTAAGCTGCCGCGAATAAAAAAATCGGGGTACAGGCGGCTATAGTTTCAAGGTGTCTTTTTCCGTATTTCGAATTAAATAATGCAACAATTCTTATGAACACTAGCAGAAGAAGTTGATAAACCCACCAACCAATACAACCTATGCACCTTGAAGTTGTAGCAAAGCTCATATTGATAGAAGGCAGTCAGCCCTTACGGAGGCACTGCCTTTTTATGTGTTCTGTATCAAATTTATGAAGGAATCATGCTGTTCAAACAATTGCCTCAACCAGTGAGCAAGAAACTGAGGAATTTATTCCTCATGGCTTAAGAGATTCCTTCAGTCTTTCTTGTAGTCTAATTTGTTTTAACACCCTCGAGTTTTTTGTCAATCATCTTCCCGAATTCATTCCTCCCAATCAAATCGACATCAGCATAATCATGCTGTTTTTCCACAACGACATCCGCACCAAAAGAAAAAGGCTATTTTAAGACTGGAATCTTCCCATGCTGCTGCGTCTGTAATTAAGATGGTTTTCGTATGATGTTTCGTCTTTCTATCAAATTTAGGTCACTATACATAAGCCTTCATTATTTTTTACAACCAATCACGAATGTTGATTTATGTTTTGTGAAAAATGTACGGTTTTTTATTGACGGGCAGAATTTATGTTGTTATCATTAGTGAGTAAAATAAATGTTATTTCAATATAATAAAAAGAGATGAGATGAAAGCGTCTGTTGAGCTACCTTAAATAGCTTGTTTACGAGTTTGTGTATGTAAGTCAAAAGCTAGTTCAAATAGACTCTCTTTTTAAGATGAATAAGAATAATTAGAGGAGGATAATTTCTTGAAACAAACGACAAAAAAATTAGTAATGGTCTTATTTATGGCTTTAATGACTGTTGCTATGGCAGCATGCGGAAATAGTGAAGAGAAAGCAGAGTCCGGTAAAGATGGAGAAGGATTGAAAATTGCGATTGTAACAAGCCTTACTGGTGTTGATGATGGTAACTTCAATGAAAATAACTATAATGGCATTTTGAGCTTTATCAAAAATCATCCAACAGCGACTGTAAAGGCTATTAAAGAAGAAACAGGCGATCCTGCTGCAGGTGTACAAGCAGTTGCTGATATCGTAGCAGATTATGATGTTATTGTAACGCCTGGGTTCCAATTTGCGGGTATTTCTAGTGTTGCGTTAGAAAATCCTGATAAAACTTTTATTCTAATTGATTCTGAGCCTACACCTGTAGGTGACCAGACAGAATTTGATAATATATATTCCATGATGTTCGCTGAACAAGAAAGTGGCTTTTTTGCAGGAATGGCAGCCGCACTTGAAACAAAATCAAATAAAGTAGCGGTTGTGAATGGGATTGCGTATCCTTCAAATGTAAATTATCAATTTGGCTTTGAATCAGGTGTAAATTACGCTAATAAGGTTTTTGGAAAAGATGTTGAGGTTGTTGAATTATCCGGTTATGCAGGAACTGATGTCACAGGTGCTGATGTCGGCGGTAACTATGCAGGATCTTTCGGAGATGAAGCAACTGGAAAAGTAATCGGTAATGCCTTGATTAAAAAAGGTGTAGACCAAATCTTTGTCGCAGCAGGCGGCACAGGCAATGGTGTATTCACCGCTGTTAAGGAAGCAAAAGGTGACGTAAAAGTAATTGGTTGTGATGTTGACCAATTTGATGACGGTGTAAATGGTTCTGAAAACATCGTATTAACATCTGCGGCTAAATTTATGGGTATGAACGTTGAAAAGCAATTGAATGCAATTGTAGACGGAAGCTTTAAAAGTGGTAATGTAGTTCTTCATGCAGATACAGATTCTACTGGTTTTATTAAAGAAGAAGGCCGTCATCAATTATCAGAGGGTACACTTAACAAAATGAATGAAGCATACGAGTTAGTGAAAGGTGGCAAAATCGTACCTGCATCTAACTTTAATGGCCATACACCAGAAAAGTTCCCTGGATTGTAATTTTTAATAGAAACACATAATGGAATGAACATTAGAAGTTTATCACTTCCTGACTCTAAGTGGGTCAGGGAGATGATGGGCTTCTAATTTTTTCCTTTCTAATGATCGTGATTAAGGAGGAGAAAGATGTCTGATTATATTGTAGAGATGAAACATATAACCAAACGCTTTCCTGGAATAGTAGCGAATGATGATGTGTCCATCGGTATAAAAAAGGGAGAAATATTCGCCTTACTTGGAGAGAATGGTGCGGGTAAATCAACATTGATGAGTATGCTAGGCGGCATGTATGAACCAGATGAAGGGGAAATTTATATCCGCGGTGAAAAAGTGACCATCAGTTCACCCAACCATGCGGCGAAGCTTAATATAGGAATGGTCCATCAGCATTTTAAGTTAGTGTCTGATTATACGATTACAGAGAATATTATTCTAGGAGTTGAGCCAATCCGAAAATTTGCCGGTCTCTTTCCTTACGTAGATATTCGAAATGCTAATCGTAAAATTGAGGAACTGTCCAAAAGCTTTGGCTTAGAAGTGGACCCAACGAAAAAAATAGCTGATTTGAACGTTTCCATGCAGCAGCGAGTGGAAATTCTAAAGGTGCTTTATCGAGAAGCAGATATCCTCATTTTTGATGAACCGACTGCCGTCTTAACACCACAAGAAATTGAATTCTTGCTAGAGATTATCAAAGGTTTGCGAGATGGTGGAAAAACCATCATCTTGATTACGCATAAGCTGGATGAAATCAAGAAAGTGGCGGACCGATGCGCTGTATTGAATAAAGGGAAATTAGTGGATGTATTAGATGTAAAGACGACTTCCGTTAATCGCATGGCTCAATTAATGGTTGGCAGAGAAGTAAGCTTTGAAGCAGAAAAGGCGCCTGCTGAGTTTAAAGAGGAAGTATTGAAGGTAGAGCATCTAACGGTCAAAAATGAAGATGGGTTCGAAGTGGTTAAGGATGTTTCCTTTACGATTCGCGGCGGTGAAATATTCGCTATTGCCGGAGTCGCAGATAATGGACAGGTTGAAATAGCGGATGCGATTGCTGGATTAACAAAGGTCAGCGGCGGAACCATCTTCCTTGGCGGCAAGGATATTACGAATGAAACGATCAGAAACAGAACAGAAGCTGGAATCTCTTATATACCTGAGGACAGGCATAGCTTTGGACTGTTTTTGGATTTTGATTTAGCGACTAATCTAGCATTAAAGCAGTATTATAGGGAGCCCTACTCTAGTAAGGGAATCTTAAATAAAGAAGAGTTTGAGCAATCTGGCAGCAGACTGATTGATAAATATGACATTAGAAGCGGTCAAGGCGTTAAAACGCAAGTTCGTTCAATGAGCGGCGGTAATCAGCAAAAAGCCATCATCGCCAGAGAAATTGAATTGCAATCGCCCCTCATGATTTTTGTTCAGCCAACAAGGGGTGTTGATATTGGCGCTATCGAAAATATCCACAAGATGATCATTGAGGAACGTGATCGTGGAAAAGCGATTCTCCTTATTTCGCTGGAGCTGGATGAAATCATGAATGTAGCAGATACCATAGGAGTTATCTATAATGGCCAGCTTCAAAAGATTGCTAGCAGGGAGTCATTAACGACCAATGAAGTCGGTGAATATATGATGGGGGCAAAGCATGAGTAAAGATAATAAGAATATAAATTTGCGTAATCGTCTTATTCGGCTAATGCGTAAGGAGAAATGGCAATCAATCTCCATTCCATTAGTCGCCATAATCATGAGTTTTATTGCTGCGGCAATTGTTATCCTTTTAATCGGCAAAAATCCTTTGCAGGCGTTCTGTAACCTATTCCAAGGGGCAGGAATCCTGCCGAAGCCATCTTATGCTGGCTATAAAAGTATGCTGACTGATTTCATGAGCTTGCTGAATGCGATGACGCCGCTTTTATTTGCAAGCTTGGCAGTTGCAGTAGCATTTAGAGCAGGTCTATTTAATATCGGGGTTGCCGGCCAAATGCTCGTCTCTGGTTTTTTTGCGACGATTATTGTTGGCTACAGCGGTTTGGATGCGATAATCGCAAAGCCGCTAGTATTACTGATTGGTATCATCGCTGGTGGACTAATGGGCGGATTAGTAGGCTGGCTAAAATATAAATTCAACATCAATGAAGTCGTATCGACGATTATGTTGAATTATATTGCTCAATATATCATCAGCTTTTTTATTCAAATGTATTATATTAATCCGGTCTCAAGGCAATCTCAATATATTTCTGAAGCTGCAAGATTAACATTAGTGAATGTCGAAGTAGGGGACCTGAAAATGGATATCCCATTAGGCTTTGTTTTGGCTATCATTACTGCTATTTTAATAAAGTATGTTATGGACAAAACAGTGGTTGGTTTCGATATTAAAGCGGTAGGTTCCAACCGTAATGCTGCTAAATATTCAGGAATCAATGTGGGAAGAAATACAGTCCTGGCGATGGTTATATCAGGTAGTTTGGCTGGACTCGCAGGTGTTACGTATTATTTAGGTTATTACGCTTCCATACAGCCAAAAGTATTATCAGACATCGGCTTTGATTCCATTGCTGTAGCTCTATTAGGAAACTCTCACCCAATAGGAGTCATTTTTTCTTCATCCCTAATATCCATCATTGATCAGGGCAGCACGTATATGAGTTCGCAGGCAGGAATTAGACAAGAAATTTCTTCTGTGATCGTCGGGCTGATTCTATTATTTAGTGCATGTGGTGTATACATGAAATATAAAATCAGCTGCATGAGTGAAAAAGTAGAGGAACGAAAGGAGAGTAAATCATAATGGATACAGTAATTATTGATGGCTTATCCTTTGCTTTGCCTCTTTTTATCATGGCGATAGGCGGTATATATAGTGAAAAGAGCGGTATTACCAATTTAGCACTTGAAGGCTTTCAAGGGTTTGGGGCATTCATCGGAGCACTATCAGCTATTTTGATCGCAAATGCGTTTGGTACAGATATTCAGGATTTATTTTATGTGGCGTTACTATTTGCCATGGTCGGCGGGATGGTTTTCGCTATCATTCATGCTGTCCTATGTATTAAGTTCAAGGCAAATCAAGTAATCAGCGGTGTCGTTATTAATATTTTGGCGTTGGCTCTAACAACGTTCTTGACGACACAAATCAATTCGCTTGTCTTTGGAACGGCTTCGGACAAGTTCCAGTTAGGTGTCATGGAGCGATTTACGATTAGTGGTTTAGCCGATATACCTGTAATCGGTGCAATCTTTACGAATGTGTATCCGTTTGAAGTGATCATCATCGTGATTGCCATTTTTGCTTGGTATCTTTTATATAAAACAAAATTCGGCATGCGCTTAAGAGCGTGCGGGGAAAACCCTCATTCGGTTGATGCTGCAGGTGTAGACGTAGCGAAGATTAGGTATACAGCCGTTTTGATATCTGGTCTATTATCAGGTCTAGGCGGTATGTGTTTTGCCTATTCCATTTCAGCTAACTTTTCCTCAAGCATTTATATGGGGTATGGATTCTTAGCCATTGCCGCATTAATTTTCGGAAACTGGAAGATCATCCCGACGCTAGCTGCTTGTCTTTTATTTGGTTTCGCGAAATCCGGTGGTGCTTTTATTGCTCAGTCAATGGCATTGCCAAGCAGCTACACTGATTTATTCATGATCTTACCTTATGTAGTGACATTATTGTTATTAATCTTTTTCTCTAAATCCAACCGTGCTCCGAAAGCATTAGGTGAGATTTATGATAAAGGGAAGAGGTAAATGAAATAAGGCAGCAGTCCCAAGTACCGGGGCTGCTGCCTTATTCGTTTTTGACCATATATTTAATTGTCGGGCAACCTACCAAGCGCCATCCCAAGAGGATTGCAGCTTGCGCATTAGGATGATTTGGCCGATATGATACGAATTGTGCATCATGATATTGCTGAGTAAACGTTCGATCGAGTATCTGTCAGGTGCGTACGAGGTTTTTAGCCTTTCATCATCAAGATCCGCAATGACTGTTTTTAGCTCATACATGACATCATTCAGGCGCTCCACTGTCATGCCCCAACTGATTTCATCTTCTAGATTTCCTGGATTTCCAAAGGTTTCTTCATTGCTTTCCGGTTTAAGCGGATTTTCTGTGCCCTTAATTCGATGGATGACATCTTCATTCCAAAATATCAAGTGGTTGACAATCTGCCATATTGAATTGATGTTTTCTGAGTTTGTTGATGCTGCTTCCGCTGCGGTGACTCCCTGCAGCGACTGATTCAGAGAAGCAAACCATTCATTCTCATGGCAATGCATGTCGAGCTGTTCTAAAAACAGTTTAGTGACTACCTGCATACTACCAATCTCCTCTCTGTTTAGGGTATTCTTCCAAAACGAAAAGATAACTGACTAAGTTCTAACTTTCCAAGGCGACTCGTCACTTTCGTGTAAACTCATTGATATTGAGCATACAATCCCATCAGGACCTTATGACATATTCGGCACATCTAGCTTTTAATCCTTCTTTATGACGAAGAAGGATTATCACTTGGAATTCATGGGGCAGCTCTTATGTATTTTTTGAAAGATGGTATAAGTAATAAGTACTGATTCTTCAGGGTAATAAAATTATCCCTGGATAGTATTTTCTTAAATAAACTATAGAGTAAAAGCATTACTCCTTTTATAGACATGAAAGTGATGGTTGCTATGATTCTGAAAAAGAACTTATTTATTTTAGTAGCAATTTGGTTAATCCTTTTATTGACGGCTACGGTACTGAAGAAACAAAGGAAGAGAAAAACCAGCAAAAGCAGATTCAAAGACAGAAACAAGTACGAATAATCAAACAGATGAACAAAGGAGCTGCAATCGATGATTGCAGCTCCTTTCCAACCCTTAATTCGGGGTCAACGTTAATGTTTGATCTTCATTAATGGGTTCATCGAGTGTCGTTATATGATAGTCTCCGGTCACCCAATCTTCAAATTGATTATTATACCAATCACTTTTGAAATGTCCGGATTGTCCCGGACCAACTATATGATAGGCTTTGCTAAAATCACTTGTGTCGATGATATAGCGCCAAGAAGCCCCATGATTAACGATGCCAGTTTCATCATTTCGTCTAGCCGCTTGAACAGTCACGGCACTTCCGCCAACCGGGATGGCATCCTTACTATTGAAAATATGCTGCAGAGGGCTCACTCTTGATAAAGGGTGCGAAAATTGCAGCTTATGTTCATCTCCCCATTGCCATTTGCTCATATCGTCTCCATAGCGTTCGGATAATGTGTCGGTTGTTTGTTTTAGCGCCTGATGGATGACCTTGGATAAACCGCCGTTATTTTTGATCCAAGGGCCCTCCTCACCTTCATTCGCATGGCGAATGAGCTCGTCAATGACCTGATTTTTCCCTTCAAAGAGATCCATCATTTCATCTGAAATTTTCTCTCCAAACAATACGTCTGAGATTTCTAGCAGCATGGTCTGGAAGAGCAGTGGAGCCGTTTCTGCTTCATCATCTTCAAAATCCCACTTCTTTAAGAGGTTCACGGCTTCTTGTTCTTGTTCACTTAATTTCTGATTTGATAATTGTTCAAGGAAAATAGGAACGAATTCTTCGGCTTGCAGGTTTTTAATATCCATTTGCAAAGCCTTCATATCTTCAACCGTGAATGTTTCTTTCGCGTTCAAAACCTCGAGAATTCGTTGCTGACGATAGGGCTGTGCCCATACATTCGAGATATGGTATGGATAGGAATCGTCCACAATCTTATTATTTGCGGTAGCAATAAAACCTTCTTCAGGATTGATGAGTGTCGGCAATTCATTATGCGGGATATACCCTTCCCATTCATAATCATCATTCCAGCCTGGAACCGGTACTAAGCTTTCGCCCTTTTTTCGAATCGGGATTTTCCCTGATGCTTTGTAGGCGATAGTTCCGTCTTTTGCCGCAAACACAAAGTTTGATGATGGTGCTTTGAAGTGTTCAATCGCTGCATCGAATTCTTCCCAGTTACTTGCCTTATTCATCAAAGGAATGGCTTCTAAATCCTGTGTCGCCTCTAAGGCGGTCCATTTCAAAGAAAGGGCGGTATCGCTTTTATTATCATGCGCAAATTCTGATATAACAGGTCCATGGCGAGTAATCATTACTTCATGGTCAATGGCTTTTTGCCCTTTTACCTTAATGGTCTCTGTAACAATCTCTGCATCTATCCACTCGTCATTATATAAATACTGGTTTGGATTATCAGGATTGATTTTTTCGATATACACATCCTGTACGTCTGGTCCTACATTGGTAATACCCCATGCGACGTTTTTGTTATGTCCGATGATAATCCCAGGAATTCCGGCAAATGTGACACCGCTAATGTTTTGCTCGTTTGATTGTAAGGTAGATTGATACCAGATCGATGGCGTCATTAATCCGAGATGCGGGTCATCTGCCAAAAGCGGTGAGCCGCTTTCGCTTTTTTCTCCGCTAATGACCCAGTTATTGCTGCCATTGAATTCATCTGGAATATGGGCGCTGGCAAAGCTTTCTTCCCAATCAATAGCCCCTTCTTCAATAACAGTCGGTGCTACCTCTGGATACGCAGGGAATAAATCCATTGCCTCTTCTTCGGTAAATTCACTTAATAGGTAGCTGCGAAAGACTTGGCCTTCCCAATGTCCGCCTAGATCGTAAGCCATGTATTTAACGATTGTTAATGTATCAATAATCGTCCATTCTGATGGTTCATATCCTAACAATGTGAATTCGACTGGAAGCTTGTTTTCCGCAATGGCCTCTTTCATAAATCTATTGACACCATCAGCATAGCTTTGCAGGTACGCTTTCATTTCATCTGAATACCCTTCATAAGAAGCTTCAGCAGCACGTCTTAATCCGAACGTACGGAAGAATTTATCCTGTTCTACTGAGCTTTCACCAATCACTTCACTTAATTGCCCTGAGGCCTGCCGTCTGCTTAAATCCATTTGGAAAAGACGATCCTGTGCCGTTATATACCCTTGTGCCATGTATAAATCATGGTCATTTTTCGCTTTTATATGGGGCACACCTTCTTCATCACGGACAACATTCACTTTATCTATCAATCCTTGAAGCTTTATTTCTCCTGAAATCTGCGGCAATGAACGCTTTGCATACATGTTTGCAGCGACTAAAATGACTGAAAGGATAATTACAAGTCCAAGAACAGAAAACCCGATAATCTTCGGCCACCTTCGCTTTTTTCGCGCTGGCTGGCTGGCTATATCCATTTGCATGAAGTATGTCCCCCTTAACAAAATCTATCTTTTTACTATTTATTCTTACTAGAAGGGGAAATATCCTTCTATCAATTTTTTAGATAAGCAAGTCCTAAGCACTCTGGGCCTGTATGACTGCCAATGGATGGACCGATCTCTGTGATAAATACTTGTGAGAAGTTCTCCTCCAATTCGAGGTCGGCTTTTAATGCTAAGGCTTTATCAAGATTATTGGAATGCAGAATACAGATTATTTCCTTTTCTGTTGAGGAAGCCAGAAACCTATCTTTTATTTGCTTGATAGCACCGGATGTTTTTCTGGCCTTGCAGACAGATTCGATTGCTCCATTATCTGTAACAGACAGGATTGGCTTAATACCGATGAGACCGCCTATTTTGGCGATAGCTGGGTTAAGCCTGCCGCCACGGGCCAGATATTGCAGGTCATTCACGTAAAATTCAACATGGTAGGCATGCTTTGTTTCATCTAAATAATCAACAATCTGATCGTAGGAATACCTCTCATCTCTCATCATACAAGCCTTGATGACCATCATTCCCATAGCCATAGAAGCGGTTAAGGAATCTATCACGGTAATGCGTTGATTCGGATAGGAATCTAGCAATTCAAGGCTTGCCAATCTAATATTATTAAACGTACAGCTTAATGAACTGGAAAGGGCCACACATATGACGTCATTTCCTTTATCTAGCTCTTCTTTCATTAAATCTATGGCAGATGAAGGAGAACTGGCGCTTGTCTTAGCAATCTCCCCATTTGCTAATCTTCTATAAAACTCTTCGCTGGCCATTGTACGTTCTGAACCATACTCTATGTTGTCCTCAAAATGAAAATGAAGGGGAATTAGTTTAATATCATATTTCTCGATAACCTCAACAGGGATATCGCAACTTCCATCTGTAATGATTGATATGTTTTTCATGAAAACCTCCGTAGTTATTAAACACTATGTTGTATAAAATTTGTTATCATTGTATAATGTCGCAACTAGGGTATTCAATCATCAATTTAAAACAAAATGTAAGTTGTTAAACACTATCGAGTAATATGTTTAAGAATGGGAGCAGAATAATGGAAGACCGCAGAGTAAGATATACCAAAAAAGTGATTAAAGAGACCTTTATGCAGCTGCTTGAGAAAAAGCCAATCAATAAGATTACCGTAACCGAGCTGTGTTCACAGTGTGAAATCAATCGGGCGACCTTTTACCGATATTATGATGATGTATATGATTTGATGGAGCAGCTAAAAAGTCAGTATGTGATTGATTTGAAGGCAGCTATATCTATTTCAAAGGATGATTATACGATTTCTGGATTTACAAGTGAAATTTTAGAGGTCATCTTGATGAATAAGGAGCTGAGCAGAATTCTTTTCAGCCTAAAGAATGGGAAGGATTTCTTGAATGATGTTTTAGACATTGCTCATCAGAAATGTGTAGATAAATGGAATCGTTACGGAAAGAATGTTCCGAAAGAGCAGGTGGGCTATATATCCACCTTTATTACGACAGGAACCATTGGCATCCTCAATGAATGGATTCAAAATGATTTTAAGGAATCACCTTCAGAGATTGCCAATCTGATAGAAAGTATCAGTCACTACGGCCTCGGAAAAATTATTTATGGGGAATAATTAAAACACCTTTTTGAAAAGAGGATTGGAGGAAGAGTTTGATGATTAGAGCGATTCCTCCATGTTGTTCATGCCTATTGCCTGCTAAACCAGATTATATGTACATTTTAATCATTGATCTATGGCCGGCCATTTCTTTTTTTAAGCTCATCACTTATTTCCATTAAGGTAAGCAAAATTAAAAAAAGCATCATAAAATTAACTAGTTCACCTAATGAAAGCCATTATGGCAATCAAGACAATCCAAAACCAGAAGTATTTTCTATTCAGATGAACTTCCCCTTTATATTGGTCATTCCGTTCTTGAAAGATATGTTCCTTACAATATAAAGGTTCTCCTTCTAATTTCTTGTTTCCTTCTTCCTTCGCCAATCTTATCTTTGCTGCATACCAAAAAAGAGCTGATATGAAGTGACCCCAAAAAGTTAGACACAGTTATTTCCTTAAGCAGCTCGCATAGAATGAGTCCGATATTGTATCGGGC
>NZ_PKOZ01000027.1 GCF_002946355.1 Pradoshia eiseniae | reverse complement strand
TTTTTGGGATAAAAAACATTGTTTCCAAGAGTGAATAAAATGACTCTTTTTATTTACACAATTATATGGACTTAATCCCTTCCGGCCACCATTTCCCCACCCTTCATACCACTTGCATGGGCATAGGGTGGGCATTGCCTGGCTTCTCCCGCCTTTTGCCCACCCTTGTCCCATCCTTCATACCCTTTGCATGGGCATAGGGTGGGCTTTGCCTGGCTTCTCCCACCTTCCGGCCACCATTTCCCCACCCTTCATACCACTTGCATGGGACAAGGGTGGGCATCACCTCGCTTCCCCAAAGAAAAAAAGACTCCAAAGGCAAAATTTCAGCCTTTAAAGTCTTTGTTTTGAATCTTATCTGCATGTCGTTCACGCAGATTCTTTTCAATTTCGGAATAGGGCAATCCTTGTTCACGTAAGAGGACAAGCACATGGAAGAAGAGATCGGATACTTCCCATTTCAATTCATTCACATCGCGGTTTTTGGCTGCGATGATGACCTCTGCGGCTTCTTCACCAACTTTTTTCAGGATTTTATCGACACCTTCTTCGAAAAGGTAGGTGGTATAAGAGCCTTCTGGACGTTCGGCATCGCGGCGGGCAATGATCCGTTCAAGCTCATTAAGGTAGCTAGACCCCGCTGCCCCTGAGGCTTCCAGTTCCTCACCTTCAAGCAGCTTCTCTGTGAAACAGCTGACAGTGCCGGTATGGCAGGCCGGACCGGTCGGGATGACCTTTACAACGAGGGCGTCCTTGTCACAGTCATACATGATTTCCTGCACCTTTTGCGTGTTTCCGCTCGTTTCTCCTTTATGCCATAGCTCCTTGCGGGAACGGCTGTAGAACCAGGTTTCTCGCGTTTCAAGCGTTTTCGCCAAAGACTCCTCATTCATGTAGGCAAGCGTTAGTACCTCTTTCGTATTTGCGTCTTGGACAATCGCAGGCAGCAGCCCGGCTTCGTCAAATTTCAATCCGTTCATCTTACATGCACCCCTTGTTCTTTCAGTCTGCTTTTCACTTCTTGAACACTTGTTTCTTTATAATGAAAGATTGACGCCGCAAGCGCCGCATCGGCTTTTCCTTCGGTGAAGACTGGAGCGAAATCCTCCATGCCTCCCGCTCCTCCTGAGGCAATAACAGGCACGGTCACAGCTTCGCTGACCGCACGTGTCAATTCGAGATGGAACCCGCTTTTTTCACCGTCCTTATCCATACTGGTAAGGAGAATCTCTCCAGCGCCTAGTGCCACGGCCTGTTTGGCCCAGTCAATTGCATTGAGTTCCGTCGGTTTTCGTCCGCCATGGGTGTACACGCGATAGCCGCCGAATTCAGAATCATATTTAGCATCAATCGCTAGGACAATGCACTGATTGCCGAAGTATGCAGCTCCTTCCGCAATCAGCTGCGGACGCAGGACAGCTGCCGTATTAACGGAAACCTTGTCCGCTCCAGAGCGGAGGATGGTTCTCATATCTTCGACAGTGTTAATTCCGCCGCCAACTGTAAAAGGAATACTGAGGACAGAGGCGGCTTTCTTCACCACCTCGACCATCGTTTTCCGTCCTTCATGGGAGGCAGAGATATCGAGGAACACCAGCTCGTCGGCTCCTTGGTCATCATACATTTGGGCAAGCTCGACCGGATCGCCGGCATCCTGCAATCCGAGAAACTGGATTCCTTTGACAACACGGCCTTCTTTTACATCCAAGCAAGGTATAATGCGCTTCGTAATCATGCTTTCCCCTCCGCTTCCAGCAAGGCTTCTGGGAGAGTGAATCGATTTTCGTACAATGCTTTACCGATAATCACTCCCTCAATTCCAGCCGATTGATGCTGCTTCAAAGCAGCAATATCCTCAAGACGACTCATCCCGCCAGAGGCAATCACATTTTTACCGGTAATACGGGCTAATTCAGCCGTTGCACTTACATTCGGGCCGCTCAGCATGCCATCATTAGCTATATCGGTGAATATAAACCACTCCGCACCCTTGTCGGCAAAATACTTCCCTAAATCTAGCACGGTCCACTCACTCGTCTCAAGCCAGCCATCTGTCGCGACCTTTCCGCTCTTGCCATCCAAACCAATGGCGATTTGGCCGGGATATTTCTGAATCATCTCTTCAGCAAATGCTGGTTCTCTAACAGCAATGCTCCCTAATATCACGCGAGCCACACCGTTCTCAAGATAATGGTTGACCTGCCTCTCACTTCTGATTCCTCCGCCGATTTGGATGGAGACATCCTTTAGCTCCTGAGCCGCTTTCAGAACATAGGAATCATTCACAAGCGAGCCTTCCTTCGCCCCATCCAAGTCAACCATATGAATCCATGAAGCTCCCATTTCTGCAAAGGATTTTGCCATATCGAACGGTGAATCACCATAAACAGTTTCTTGTTCATAATCTCCCTGCAGAAGGCGGACACAGCGCCCTCCCCTCATATCAATCGCGGGGTAGATGGTAAATGATTTTGTCATTGGATAAGCCTCTCCTTCTCTTCGACTAACTTGATGTAATTCTGGAGCAGCGCTTTCCCCATCTGGCCGCTCTTTTCGGGATGGAATTGCATTCCCAAAACGTTGCCATAACCGACGATGCCTGGAACCTCTACATCATAAGCAGCAGTAGCCAGAAGCTCGGAACGATTGCCCACCTCCGCATAATAGGAATGGACAAAATAGACATAGTCCTCTTTAAGCCCAGCAAATAAGGGATGCTCCTTTTGAAAATGAAGCTTATTCCACCCCATATGGGGAACCTTATACCTATTCCCTTCCCGGTCAATCCCAGAGAACTTCGCGATATGTCCTTTCAAAAATCCAAGGCCTGTCGAAAAACCATGCTCATCACTGCTTTCAAACAAGAGCTGCATCCCTAAGCAGATGCCAAGCAGCGGCTTGCCGCTTGCTGTGTATTCCTTTAAAAAGACATCAAGCCCCTGCTTCCGAAGTTCTGCCATCGCATCCGGGAATGCTCCAACACCTGGCAAAATCAGTCCCTCACAGGAGGCGAGCACCTTTGGTTCTCCGCTGATAATCGTTTCTGCTCCTAGCCGATTCAATGCGTTGTTCACACTAAATAAATTTCCCATTCCATAGTCAATAATGCCGATCAAGCTACTCCCCCCCTTTTCGTTACAGCATCCCTTTTGTGGATGGGATGCCTTTTACACGCGGATCGATGGTTGTCGCTTCATCCAATGCGCGCCCGAGCGCTTTGAAGATGGCCTCCACAATATGATGGGAGTTGCGTCCATAATGGACGATGACATGCAGGTTCATTTTAGCCTCAATCGCAAGCTTCCAAAGGAATTCATGCACAAGCTCCGTGTCAAAATCCCCAATCATCGGTGCTGGGATATCGGCCCGAAACTCCAGATGCGGACGATTGCTGAGGTCAACAACCACTTGGGCAAGCGCTTCATCCATCGGCACGAATGCATTGCCATAACGTTTAATGCCTTTTTTGTCACCGAGCGCTTTCGTGAGGGCCTGTCCCAGGCAGATACCGATATCCTCTGTCGTATGATGACCGTCAACCTCGACATCTCCATCTGCATCAACCGTCAAGTCAAAGTGCCCATGCTTGGCGAATAGATCCAGCATATGGGATAAAAACGGCACGCCTGTTTCAAGCTCGGATTTCCCCTCCCCGTCAATGCCGAATGCAAGTTTTATATTCGTTTCATTCGTTCTTCTCTCGATTTGTGCCTCTCTAATCATTCGCTCTCCTCCTTTAGCCTTGCTTCTACGGCACGCGCATGCGCCTCTAATCCTTCTAATCTGGCAAATGCGGCTATCTTGGCGGCATTACGCTCCATATCTTCCTTGCTGTACATAATCAAGCTCGTTTTCTTTTGGAAATCGTCCACATTTAACGGGCTTGAGAATCGGGCCGTTCCATTCGTCGGCAGCACATGATTCGGACCTGCGAAATAATCGCCAACAGGCTCTGAGCTATACGCACCAATGAAAATCGCGCCGGCATGCTTGATCGCACCCGTGACATTCATCGCATCCTTTGTCTGGATTTCCAAATGCTCAGGGGACAGCTCGTTAATTGCCGCTACGGCCTCTTCCATCGTTTCAGCTACATAGATTCCGCCAAATTCCTCCCAAGCAGATGCCGCAATTTCCTTCCTTGGCAAGCTTTCAAGCTGCATTTCTACCTCTGCCTTCACTTGCTCTGCTAATTCACGGCTCGTCGTTACCAAAACACTGCAGGCACGCGCATCATGCTCTGCCTGGGATAAAAGATCTGCTGCCACATAGCGGGCATCAGCCGTCTCGTCGGCTAGTACGGCTATTTCACTTGGCCCAGCGATCATATCAATATCGACATCGCCGTATACCTCGCGTTTGGCAAGAGCGACATATATATTGCCCGGTCCCGTAATTTTATCCACCTTCGCAATCGTTTCGGTCCCATAAGCGAGCGCACCGATGGCTTGGGCACCGCCAACCTTATAGATGTCGGTCACGCCAGCAATCGAAGCCGCAGCAAGCACTGATGCCGGCAGCTTGCCGTCTTTACCCGGCGGGGACACCATGACGATTCGCTCTACTCCGGCGACATGTGCGGGAATGGCGTTCATGAGTACAGAAGATGGATAAGCCGCCGTTCCGCCTGGGACATATATCCCGACAGAATCAAGCGGTGTCCGCTTTTGTCCGAGCATCGTGCCGCTAGCCGCGAGGTCGACCCAGGAATTTTGCTTTTGTTTCTCATGATAGGAGCGGATGTTACCTGCTGCCTCTTCCATGATTTTAATCATGCCCTCTGGCAAACGTTCAAGTGACTCTTCGATTTCCTCTTTCGTCACCTTTAAGGATGAAAGAGCCACCTGATCAAACTTTTCCGTGTAGCGAATTAACGCTCGGTCACCCTCCGCTGCTACATCCTGAAGGATTTTTCGAACGGCCTCACGCTGGGCATCCGTTCCGCCGTCTACCGTCCTCTTAAGAGATAATCCGCTTTGCAATGACTTGATTTCCATGCTTATGCCCTCCTTCTATGCGTGAACATTGAGTACGTTCCTGAGTCTTGCCACCATATCGGTAATCTCCCGCTCGTGCAGGCGATAGCTAACCGGATTAGCAATTAAACGAGATGTCACCTTCTTGATGGTCGCATATTCGACAAGGCCATTCTCCCGAAGCGTCTGCCCGGTTGAGACGATATCGACAATACGGTCAGCAAGCCCAATCATCGGTGCGAGCTCAATTGAGCCGTTCAGCTTGATAATCTCGACCTGCTCCCCCTGTTCTCGGAAGTATTGGGAGGCGATATTCGGGTACTTGCTCGCAATCTTTGGAGCGACTTTGCTCATTTCTGTATTAGGCAAGCCTGCGACTGCTAAATGACAAGCACTGATTTGCAAATCAAGCAGCTCATACACATCCCGCTCTTCCTCCATCATGACATCCTTTCCGGCAATCCCGATATCAGCAACGCCATGCTCTACATAGGTAGGCACATCCATTGGTTTGGATAGAATGAAGCGAAGCGGTTCATGCTCAAGCTCAATGATTAATTTGCGCGTATCCTCAAACTCAGGCGGCAATTGATAATCCGCTTTACGCAGCAGTTCGACTGCCTCGTCAAAAATGCGCCCCTTCGGCATCGCAACCGTCAATCGTTCCTTCATGATTCTCCCCCCAATTCCTTGGCATCGAGCATATACGAAATATTTGTGAAATTTCTAGTGAATGTATCGAGATGAGCTATCCCGGCGATGTTTTGCGTGACAACCGCTTTCCCTTCCGCTCGCAAAGCCGCTGCCTTTTCCATTGCCGCAAGCTGCCCTGCTTCATTGTAGATGAGGCATAGAGGCGGCTCCTCTGCATCGACAGCCCCAATCGCTTCGATGATACGATCCAGTCTTAGTCCAAAGCCCGTGGCTGGTGCATCCTGGCCAAAATTCCTGTAAAGCTCATTGTAGCGTCCTCCATTTCCAAGCGGAAAACCAACATGGTCGCCAAGGACTTCAAATAGAATTCCAGTATAGTAATCCATATGACTGACTAGGGTTAAATCAAAGGAAAGATGGCTGTTAATGCCTGCCTTCTTCAGCATATGCGCAAGCTCCTTCAATTCACGGAGGGCTGTACTGCCTACATTCTGTTCTGTCAGCTCTAATGCAAGATCGAGCACATCCTCATTCCCTTTTAAATCAGGGAGTTTGTTTAGAATTTGCTGACTGTTCGCCGGCAAATTAAGCTCTTGCACATATTCCCGGTACCCGACATAATTCTTCTCAAATAAATATCGGCGCATGACTCCTGCCCGCTCCTCAGTTCCGCCATAATGGCGAAGTACCTCGTGCACGAAAGCTATATGGCCAATCGTAATATGATAATGGGAGAGCCCGGCAGCTTGCAGGACGCCTGTCAGCAAAGTCATGACTTCCGCATCAGCTGACAAGGTCTTATCGCCGATCATTTCAACGCCGAATTGCTCAAACTCTGCAAGACGTCCGCCTTCCTTCTCCTGTGACCTGAATACATTTGCACTATACGCCATCCTTAAAGGATTGCCCTCCTTCAATAAGTGAGAGGATGCGACCCTGGCAATTGGCGCGGTCATATCCGGACGAAGGACAAGACTATGCCCCTCCTTATCAAGAAGCTTGAATAGCTGCTGGTCTTTGATTGCAGACACCTGACCGACAGTCTCATAAAACTCCAGTGACGGAGTATCCAGGAAACGATATCCATACAACTTTGTCTCCTTCGCCATGCGGCTTCGAACTGATTCTTTTAATCTAAATAATTCCGGCAATGTATCACGCATGCCGATTGGTTTCTCAAACATAAAAAGATTTGGCATCCTAAACATTCCTTTATGATAAATTTACTTTAGTTCGCTAATGTGATAATAAGATGAAGTTAAACAAAGTGTACTCTTCTTACTGACTATCGTCAAGCAGCAGACAACCGTATATCTCTCTTTCTTTCATTCTATTATTATTTCACGAGCATATAAAATAAAAACCCTGCCCGCATGGACAAGGTTTCATATGTAAGAGTTATCTAATCCACATAGCAAGCACAAATAACACCCAAAGTTAATCGGCAACTCGATAATCAATAAAAGGATAAGGATGTAAACATAATCCCAAAGAGGATTAATGGCTTTTTGTGTGGAATTTCTTATTGTAGAAACGGGGCAGTTTAGTGAAATAAGGAATTAATCTATAATAGAATATTAGGGATTATAAGGGGGATATAAATGTTTGGAGAAAAGCCTAAGTGTACTAAATGCGGTAAAGAAATCAAGGGTGATGAGGTTGTTTATATAAAAATGCGTTATCCAAAGCGAAAAGGGATAACTGAACTAAAAGCGTATTTAAGTAACGAAGGGGTTTTCATATGCGAAGATTGCTTCCAACAAAAATAAAATAAAACAGGGGCATTGATCAAAGAAGGATTAATGTCTTTTTATGTTGAATTCCTTATGGAAGTAAAGGGGCAGGTTAGCTAAACAAGAATTAGTAAAATAGAGTTGATAAAAACTGAAACTCCTCAATCGATACTGTTTATTATAATAGGAAAAATGTATTAGTGTGAGAGGGTTGTTATGGAGTTTCAGTTTGCTTGTAATCATTGTGGCGTTAGAGGGATGTTCAAGTTCCTCTGAAGCTTCGAGTTCTCCTGATGCAAAAGACGCTGGCTATCAAATAGTAGACAAGACTCACTCTATAGAAAAGAAAGGATTGTAATTATGTATCAAGGGAAGTTACGAAAAATTACGATTTTGTTGTTAACATTATATACAGCTTTGATCTTCTTTTTCTTGTATCTTGGTTTCAATAGAGGTTCCCTAGGGCAAGACTCTAGTTTACGATTTAACCTAATACCTGGGGGAATTAACTTGAACTATCCAATGGGAAGAGACTTTCAAAATTGGTTTTTTCAGTTCGGGAATTTTGTAGCGTTCATACCTTTTGGGATTATCATTCCACTCCTGTTTCGATGTAGTTTTAGACGTTTTATAACCTTTTTTATTTTGTCTATAACAATACTTGAGACACTACAAATGCTTTCTCGTTTGGGATCATTTGATATAGACGATATCATCATTAATTCATTAGGTGCTTCGGTAGGATTTGCGGCACAGCGAATAGTCATCGGAGACCGAGATAAACCAAAAGGGATTTGCAAAATATTCTCAGTGGCTATTGTACTTGCCCTCGGCACTATTATAATTATTGGCGGCATCAATAATTATCTAGAAAAAGGGGGAGGGGAAACCGCAGCTCTGAATGAACTGATCTTAAAAGATGGGTCTGTACAGTGGGATGAAAGCTTGTCCAGCTTTACAGTAGAACGAAAAGAGGTTACGCCTCAAATAAATCTGTATAGTAGAAATAATACGAAAAACAATGAATTCACGTATCATTTAGATGGCAAATATAAAGAACTAACAGGATATGTCGCCATACCGGACGATGTAATTAACGCTTCAAGTAGAGAGGGTAGTGACATAGAATTCATCAGTGGCGGAACAGTCATTTATTCGTTAGGGTTATCATTCACAGGCGAGGAGGATTTTCAAATCCCTTTAGATGGCCTAAATGATCTTACCATAAAAATAGTGAACAAAGACCCCAATCCAACGACAAATGCTGTGATGTGGGATATCACTCTTACTGAGGTAAACACAGGACAAAAAGTTATAAACAATATAAGAGAAAAAATAAGAACATTATTCTAACAAGCCCCCAACAAAGAAACGAAAATAAGCTGTCCATAAGAGGGGTACCTTAT
The DNA here is from genome assembly GCF_002946355.1 of Pradoshia eiseniae. NCBI lineage: Bacteria > Bacillati > Bacillota > Bacilli > Caryophanales > Bacillaceae > Pradoshia > Pradoshia eiseniae. Next base: position 6,568 of record NZ_PKOZ01000027.1, on the reverse strand, counting down.
TTTTGTTGTTGATATTGTGATTAATTTTCACTTAAAGTAACGGGGGCATTACTCCATAGCAAGGGCTGTGATCAGCTCTTTTTTCTTATGCTGCTAAAGGGGCAGTTTAGTTGAATAACAATTTATCCTTAAAGAAAAATGTTATAATTTAACTATAAATCATATTTTTGGAGGCGGTTTTTTTGGAGGTTACATTTACTGGTCACGAGCTAAACCCAATGTACGATATGAAAAAATTATCAATAGTTACAACACAGATAATTGCTGACGAATTACAGAAAGAAGTTGATCAAAAGAGGAAGGTTCAAATTACTACATCGAGTTCCTTAATTATTGCGGATAAAATCAATACTCAAGAGCCGAACCTTACCAATTTGCCATTACTTGATTTGGCCTTACTTAAATCTGAAGACACAATATTTCCACTAATGAAAGAAAACAAAGTAACAAATCAAAGTGGAATAATTGTTTTGAACAATGTAAAAATCGTCCCTTTTGCAAATCCTGACAATGTGATTGAGTTAGAAAGTTATGCTCTTTTTACGGACCATATTATGGGATTCTACTTAACCGAATAACCTATAAAACAAACTAACGCGAATTATCCGATAACAAGGGCTGGGATCAGCTCTTTTTTGCTATTTAGCTAAAGGGGCAGGTTAGCGGAAGAGGGAATCTCGGTAGTAATAGAGAAATATTATATAAAGGCTGTTTTCGTATAGTTTGTTTCTTTCTTCTTCAGGTTTTCACCTAAATCAAGCAAGATTTGAAAAACTAGTTGTGCAAAGGCTTATTTCAGCTTGCGAAAAAGCAAATGATACAACTTTTCAATCTATAAAAAGGTTTGAAACGCAAGGAATATATGTAATTAATGTAGAATTGACAATATAGAAGTTTACTTTCTTTGAACGGAGATTGAGATAATGCCGATGACAGATATACAATTTGATCAATACCTCGATTATTGTTATGACAAACTAGAGATGAAGCAAGCTGAACTCTTGGAAAGTTACGGTATTAGTCGTTTTGAAGAATATTGGTATAGTCAAGAAGATGGTATTTTGCAATTTAAATTAGATGGTGAAGTTAAATTAGAATTTAACGTTATTTTTATAGGTTCTTGGTCCAGCAATAGTGATACCTGGATGTGGTCTTGGGGCAACGAAAGTATGACTGATAACGCAAGAAGACAATCTGCTTCACTTAAAGAATTACACCAGGTATCAGGTTTTGATATTTTTGCGAAGCCGTTTTTTGAATGCGACGAGGCAATGGCACACGAATTAACTGCATTTGCTGTAGAACATCTAAATGCAAAAGGAATGTACATATCACCTGATGGTAAAAGCCTTTTGTTTATGGCAGTTATGTCACCCAATCCATCATAAAATTCAAGGAGGGATACCCCTCCTTTTTGCTTATCCAAAAGCAACAATCATTTAGAAAACAGCCTATATAAAAAACAGATTCTTTAGAAGGTGAAGCAATGTTTTTTAGAAAAAAGAGATATTTTGTTTGTTCAGTTTGTGGCTATGATTATTTACCAGGGCCTTTATATATAAATGGTACTCCTGATGTAAGCCTTATTTGTGCTTGCTGTGGATTTCAACCAGGGTATGACGATGAAGAATTAGGATATACCTTGGAAAGTTATCGAGAAGAGTGGATCCAAAAAGGAGCTAAGTGGTTTCGGGAAAAAGAAAAGCCAAAGCAATGGAATTTAAAGAAGCAACTGAAAAATATAAATATCAGGTAGAGTGCAAGACCAAGATTGAAAATAGCATTCTTTTTTCTTTTATAAAACTGTCAAATTGATGGCTTTTTCTTATGCTGCTAAAGGGGCAGGTTAGCGGAAGTAGGATTTTCTACTTTATCTGTCGAATATTGGTGTTAAACGCATATTTACGACAGGAGTTGGTCTGATTGACGTTGCTTGATAACGATCTTCTTAATTTAATTAATTTGGTTATTTCATTTTTTATGTCCATTATCATTCACGAGTTGGGTCACGCTTTCTTTGTAAAAATATTTAGAGGGAAAGTTAATGGATTAGGTATTGGTATGTTTGGTGAAACTTTTTTTGAATTTAAAAGGTTTTATATTAAAAAGGACTTTTATCGTGGATCAATTATGTGGGAATTACCAGTAAATATAAAAGATTATCAATTAATTCTGGTATATTTTGGTGGTCCTCTATTTAATTTAATAATAGGGCTAGTATGTTGGATATTTGGTAATCCAGAATATCAATATTATTACGATGTAATTATGAATATTTCTTTTGTTATGGCTTTTATTAATCTCCTTCCATTTTATCATTCGTCATCTATGAAGAGTGATGGCAGAGGTATTTTAGATGTTTTCAAAGAAAGGAAGACTGCTTGAAATAGTTGCTTTAAGTTAACTTAACAATAGGGGCAGGTTAGTTGAACAAGCTCACCCCTAAAAATAAAGGAGTTTTGTGAAATAATATAGAAGTAATTTCCATAGTTATTTTAAAGGTGGTTTCAAGATTTGAATTTTAATATTAACATCAAAAATAATTCTATCCAAGTAAGTCATATCACTGTTAATCTTCCTGATCATAATTCCAATGAGTTTTCTATTTTTCAGGATTTTGTACCTTATTTCGGATGTGAAACAAATTATGATGCGGAAGTAAAGATTAAAAAGAAAGCCAAGGAGCATAATCTTAAAGTTAGTTTTGATAGCGAAGCAGATAACATAGGAATTTATACAAAGAACCCTGAAAAAATGTTTAGTTTAATTCTTTTAATAAACGAACTTGCAAGTGAGAAATATAAAATAATTTTTACGCTTGAGGAAGAAGAACAATTAAAGTCAGCCCTTAACAAGTGGAAGAGACCAAAGAAACAAAGATGGAAAGAAGGAGATATCTTCTCAATAAAATTATCTAATGGGTCATACGCTTATGCACAAATTGCAGAGAAATATGAAGGAGTTCAGCCAGTTTGTGTACTTTTTGAGGGCACCTATGATGAGTTACCTGAATTACAAAATTTACTTACCAAGAAAATAATCGCACTATTAAGTATCGTTGGATATGGGTTAAATGACTTTACATATAAAGTTATATATTCGACTACACCAGTTATAAAGGTGCCAGTGCCAAGAAAAAGAGACTCAGTGCGTTATATCACATATGACGACTCCACACTAATTGAGTTAGCAGAATCATTCGCAGGGATAAAGGAGTGGGAGTCTAATCTAGACAGTATGGTAATAAAAGATAATTTAGTGCCCTGGTTGAAAGCATCTAAGATATAATAATTATGTACATTAGCTTAAGCTAACTGGGGCGTTGATCCAAGTGAACTGCCCCGTAAAAGTTAGACACCAATCTAACTTTTACGGGGTGTTTTTATGGCAAAATTTAGTTCAGAAGAAAAATTAAAAATTGTATTAAGGTATTTAGAAGGAAATGAAAGTATAAATGCAATCTCTAAAGAAACAAAGGCGAGTCATTCTGCTATATGTGAGTGGATTAGGTTTTATAAAGAGTCTGGTGAACAAGCTTTTATAAAATCATATACAAGTTATACAGTAGAGTTTAAACTTAATGTACTCAATTATATGAAGATAACGGGTACAACTTCTCGTGAAGCTGCTGCGATTTTTAACATTTCTTCATCTGGCATGGTTCGTAGATGGAGAATAGCATTTCAAACAGGAGGTATAGATGCCCTACAGCCAAAGAAAAAGGGGCGTAAATCTATGAATAAAGAAATTAAGTCTAAGAATTTGAAACAACTACCTCCGGTAGAAGGCTCACTAGAAGCTCTACAAGCAGAAAATGAACGTTTACGTATGGAGAATGCTTATCTAAAAAAGTTAAATGCTTTAGTTCAAGATCAGGAAAAATTACAAACAAAATCAAAGCGCAAGTAATTTTTGAACTAAAGAAAGAGTTTGATGTCGTGGAATTAGTTAAAGTCGCTGACATTCCACGAAGTACGTATTATTTTTGGGAAAAACGACTAAATCGAGAAGATAAATATCTAGAAGTAAAACAAGCAATAGAAACGATTTACCATGAACATAAGGGTCGTTACGGTTATCGTCGTATCAAAAAGGAATTAGAGAAATTGAACCACTTTTTTGATAAGAAAACCATTAATCGTTTAATGAATGAGATGGGTTTAAAGTGCCTAGTACGTATGAAAAAGTACCGATCATATCGTGGAACAGTTGGCAAAATAGCCCCTAATTTACTAAATCGCAATTTCCACGCAGACAACATGAATGAGAAATGGGTAACAGATGTAACAGAGTTTCACTTATTTGGCGAAAAGCGTTATTTATCACCCATTTTAGATTTATGTAATGGAGAAATTATTGCTTATAAAGTAATGGATCGTCCTGTTTATTCACTGGTTGGAGAGATGTTAGAAGAGGCAGTTAAAAGATTACAACCAAGTAATGAGCTCATTCTCCATTCTGATCAAGGTTGGCATTATCAGATGGATAAATATCAAGATAGATTAAGAGAATATGGTATTCGACAGAGTATGTCCCGTAAGGGGAATTGCTTAGACAACGCAGTCATAGAGAATTTCTTTGGTTTATTAAAGTCTGAACTACTTTATTTACAAGAATTTGAGACGATAGAACATTTTGAACGAGAATTAAATGAATATATCTATTATTATAATCACAAACGAATGAAGGAAAAATTAAAAGATCTAAGTCCAATTGAATACCGGACTCAGATCTTAGAAGTTGCTTAATTTTTTTGTGTCTAACTTTCTTGGGTCAGATCAAAGGAGGATTAATGCTCTTTTTTGTTGAATTCCTTATTGTAGAAACGGGGCAGGTTAGCGGAAGAAGGAATACAAACTTTGCTGTTGAATTATTGTCTTTAGAAACGTTTTTGGGGGTTGGTTCGATGGAGAATTTAAGTAAATTAGACTTTGGCTATTTTATCGGGCAAGTTGTAACAAGTATAAATACCGAAGAAAATCAACCTTTAGGTATTATTCTTGAAAAAGGATGGTTAATGGTTGAATGCCCGTGGAGAATTCGGAAAGGCAAAGATATTATATTAGGTGAAACAGATTGTGTGTCCGAACCTGAAAAATTTTCACATAAAAACTTAAAAAAACTACTCATTTCTAAGAAGATATTAAACATTTCATTTTTTGAACAGCTAATATTGATTATCGAGTTTGAAGATAATCTGACCTTTGAATTATTTCACGCTAGTAGTTACTTCGAGGGATGGTCATTTCAAGGGGACAATGGATTTGACGTATATACATTGCCTGGAGGAAAAGTTTGTTATTAAGCTAATGGGGCTTTACTTCGATTCAAGGGATGTGTTCAGTTCTTATTTGTTATACAGCTAAAGGGGCAGATTAGTTAAATACGGAGTAATAAAGTAATCAAACTTTTAGAGTGGCAATAAAGTAAATCCAACGTATAATGGCGTTAATTGGATTATGAATCATAAAAATTATTAACTAAACATATTATAGAGCTGGGATATTAATATAGCAGAGGCCAGGAGAGGACAATCATCAAGGCGGCAATTGAGATATTAAGAATCTATGTTTACAAAACAAAATTATTTAAATTTATAAGAATGTACTGAGGGTTTGAAAACCCTTATTTTTATATGATAGATAGGATGAAAGGAGAGAAAAAGTGAAAGATAAAGAAATAGTTCTTGGGCTCAGTAGGTTCGAAAAGAAACTATACTTTTGGGTTCCGATGGTGCTAGGAGGAATGCTTGGTTGGTTTATACCAGTAATTTCAGATTTGTTATTAAAACTTCCTGTGGTTCCTTGGGGAGGGATTATTGAATTCATTGCATCATTGAACAGCCTATGGTTCTCCATAGTGGCTTCCATTATAGGGATCATTGTGGGGATAATATGGACTTTGATAATATATAACGAGAGCCTTGAAATTAAAATCAACTTTGAAAATCTGCAATTAAAAATAGATGATAAGATAGACACCATAGATAAGAAGGACATTTCAGCGATTTATATAGATTATAATCAGTTAGTTATTCTTGGTGAAAGCAGTAATCAGTTATATAGAGAGGTTTTGGATGCTAAAAAAGAGACTGCACAGGAGGCTTTTAATCTTTTTCAATATCCTTGGTGTGAAAAAGACCCATATGAAGGTCAATACCAAAGATGGGTATTAGGGCATCCTGACTTTCCAGAAAAAATAAATGCTTTATTATATGCTAGGGAGATTACCTTGAGAGAGGGTAAGAAGAAAGAAGCTAAATATTTGCAAATGGATCTGGCCAAACTTGGGGTAGTTATTAAAGATGAAAATAATGCTCAATATGTGAGGCTTGCTAAAGGGATTAATTAGATCCATTCAGATATAGATATGAAGAGAGAAAAGTTATCCCTATTTTTGTCTAACGGATGCGATTGCGAAATAAGAGCAGTCGCTTTTTTACTAGAGGGGCAGCATTCCTGTAATGAATGAAGTAAGTTAGTGAAGTATTGTACTTAAATGTAGTGTAGTGCTTTGATACCTTGAAAAGTATCTTTGAAGTTGAAAAACCACCTAAAATATCACAAAT
>NZ_PKOZ01000026.1 GCF_002946355.1 Pradoshia eiseniae | reverse complement strand
TTTAGGACACTTTCATCGTATCAAGAGGTCTTTTTATGCTCAAATCTCATTTTCATTCATTACAGGAATGCTGCCCCGTTAGCTACATAGCAAAAAAGAGCTGATTACAGCCCTTGATTAGGGAGTAATGCCCCGTTAGTTAAACAAGGTTTACATTATCCCTGACGTAATATCTTTTGAAACATTCTTGGTTTATGTTTTCCAAAACCTTTAATCAAATCTTTTCCAAAAATAGTGATGCTTTCTTCCCAAGGGTGTCCTAATAATCCCCATTCAAAATCCTTATGAATAAAAAAGTAATAATCACTGTTTGGAAAAATAGGTACTATCCATTCATCAAATTCACTTTTAGGAAACTCCATACGGGGGTTTATCCAATAACTTGGATGTTGCCAATCTAACGCAAACATATATTCATCTTTTTGTGTGAGTTCTTGAAAAACAAGTAATGACTTATCCTCTAAATCATCGTAAATCTCATCATAAGTATCTGAATCTCCGGACCAATTTAAATACGGGGATACATCATATGTGATAAATGGATATGGCACTTTAAAAGATGGAAACTTTGATATGCTAGGTTCAAAAGTAAATTCAGCATATATCCTATCCCATACCTCTTTATATTCTATTTTAGATAATTCAATCCAATTTTCCATTTGAATAGCCACCTTTACAATGCTTTTAATGCGGGGTATTATATCATTTATTGTTCAACTAAACTGCCTCGTTTGCTCAATAAGAAGAAAGCATTCCTCGTTAAAGGAATGCAAGGTTAATTTACTCACCCTTTTCGCAATAGTGTACTGGCCTAATTTCAATCCTCCAGCCTAATTCCTCTCCAGCATCCAACTGTATGGTCGGATGTAAAGAAGCGATGCGTATTGCTTCTTCCATATCATTTGCCTCTATTAGGAACACACTACCTATTCTCTCGTCGAACTCGACAAGAGCGTTGTCTAATACCTTTATATTTCCGTTCTCACGACGCAAGGATATAACTTCTGTTTCCACACCAATATCCATCATCACTTGACCACTCATATAAAATTTTTCAAGGTGGGGGCTACATTGGCTCATAATAGCTTCGATTTCATCTTTCGGGAGAATATTCATTTTCTCTGGACTTAAGTATCCAAAACACAAGAATTTCATCTTTGATCTCCTTTTAATTGGATTTTAGCTTATCAATGATTCTTGTACACTAAGAATTTCTACAAATTTTAAATAATTCCTTCTTGAACAAACATGCCCCTTTAGTTGAAGAAGGTATCTCCATTTAATGGTATTACAAATTTGATTTTTCCCTTATTATAGAAAAGTAACAATCTATGTGAATACAGCCAAATAAAAAGGCCACCAGCATTTGGCAGCCTTATCTATAATTCAAACTTCATTGTTTAGGAATTACTTTTTTTCCATTACGGCAAAATAATTTTCTTCATTATCTGCAAAGTTAAATACTCTACCAGAAGGCATATTAACAATGTCTCCGACTGTTATATTTTTATTTGATAAGTCACTGTGTAATTCTTCGAGCTTCTCCGTGAAAAACATTAAGGAAGGAGTATCAAGATTTAATCCAGGAGACATTTTTGACACGAAATCCTTATCGTGCAGAATGATGCTTGTTTCTACACCATTTTTGGGAGCAATTTCAATCCATCTCATTCCCTGAGAGCTGCTTTCTTCAGCAATTACGGTAAAGCCTAATTTTTCTGTCCAAAATTCCACCGCATCATCTTGGTTATTGACATACAACATAATTTGACCTAATCTACTAAACAAATACCTTTCACTCCCTTGTAAGAAGAATATTCTCCCACCTAAAGTTAGTATTCGTTGTTAGTAGGTTAAAGTCCTTCTTCCGCTAAATGCACCGTTAGTTAAAAAGTTATCTTTTATACTCCGAAGCAGCAATACATACGAAAACATCCTTTTTTAGTTAATCCTCATAAGCATCCACGCCAAGCATATCATCTAATTTTACCATCTCATATCCGCTGCTGAGCAAGTAATCAAGAATTTTCGGTAGTGCCTCTGCTGTCTTTTTCTGTTGGGCATTACTGTGCATTAAGATAATGTCACCCCCGCGTACATAGCGCCTCACATTTCCGGTTATTTCATCCGCTGTTTGCACGGACCAATCAAGCGTGTCAACTGACCATATAACCGTATGTGTCCCATTTTCTGATAGCATCGGCAGCATTTTGCCGTTAATTTCTCCATAAGGGGGCCGAAAGATGGCGGGAGCCTTCCCGATAATCGCTTTTATTTCACGGGCGGATTCGTCTATTTGATTATGAATTTGTTCATCGGTTAAATTGGCAAGGGGCACATGATCGTAGGAATGATTGGCAATCAAATGGCCATTATCATAGGCTTCTTGGACGATTTGAGGATAGGCTGCAGCTTGGCTGCCGAGGAAGAAGAAGTTTGCTTGTACGTTATATTCATCGAGGATATCGAGGATTTCTTCTGTTACTCTTTGGTCTGGACCATCATTAAATGTCAGGGCGACCTGCTTGCGGTTTAGGCCGTTGGAGGAAATCGATAGAGGATTTTGCTGAATGAATGCTTCCATTTCTTTTCGCCACTTATTCATGCCGTTTTGAGCGGGCTCTGTCAAAGCAGATGAATCTCCTTTGATTTTGAGAAAGTACTCCCCCCTCTCCTTCAATTTACTGCTATAGACAGATTGATACAAGGCACGGTCTTTCTCTTGGTCAAAGAGAATGCTTAATTCATGCTTGCCTGTTCGGTAAATAAATGTCGTCTCCCACTTTGTCTGCCGGATTTCAGCGGGCAGGCCAAGCTCTGCTAAGACGACCGAAGTTGACAGCTCCTGAACCTCAGGTGCTTCATTTCGCAGCTCAAACACACCTGCCCGGTTATAGCCAATGGTGATCTGTCTGCTTGAATAAAAAGCGTAGTAAGAGCCATCTTCAAAGCTAGTTTCGCTCGGCTCCCCCCAGCTCTTAACAATCTGCTCAATAGATAAATCACCCAGACGCAGCGGCACGCCCGCCATGCCCCCTTTCTCCGCCAACACAAGACTATGACTGAGGTCCAGTTTCTTTACTCCAACTGATATAGTGGCCTCCCCGGCAGGAATATCAATCGACATAGCCATTCTAATTGGCAGTATACATAATCCCCCGACCAAGCAGATGCACACCCATTTCGCCTTCATTACTCACACCCCTTCCATGCTGTAATGAACCACCTTCCTACATGTGTATGCAAGCTAGCTGCACGATATCGTTTTTCTCAACAAAAAAACCGGAGTCCAGACTCCGGTCGATCTAATCACAGGGCGATAGGCTCATGAGGTTTATTCAAATTCCGTTCCAGCTTCTTATATTGGTAATACATCGCTACTCTCCAAGGAACAATCATTGAGAAGGCAATGAGGAAAAACATGCCCCCTATCTCACCGACATCAATGGAAGAGCTCAATATAAACTTAAGCAAAGTACGTACGACAATCAAGCCCAGTAAAACGAAGACAAATGCCTTTGAACGCTTTATATAAATCTGCTCGTCTTTAATTTCAAAGCGAGAGGTCATGATCAAGAAAATAGAGAAAAACATTCCCAGCAAAATGGCTTCAATGATTTCAGTTCCGCTCAGGCGAAACGGTTCAAACACATACATAAGCGCACCTGTACTCATAAAAAACGGCGGTAAGATAATTTTCTTCACTGTTGCTGGTTTCTTTGACGCTTTCATCCGTATGGCGAATACACCAAGTGCCATCAAAACGGCAGCAATCGTTGATACAAAAAGTATCATATTGATCATTCCTTTATGTTGATTTCAAACTCACGCTCTTCTAGTTCAGTAGAGCGGTATTCTTCATGCGCCAGCATGGCAGTTATTTCCTGCTATTTCTCTATCATAAATCATCGCGAGCAATAAGGAAAGCGCTATCTCCCGATTGTCTAGAATCCAACCCATCCTCCAAATAAGGCAATAAAATAGGAAGTAATCATCGTCATCCAATCAAAGAAAAGGATGATGCCCATAAGAATCATGATATATCCCCCCACCTTCATCACCTTGGCTGAATTCCGCTTAATCCATCCCATTTTTCCGATAAAGAAGGACATGATGATGAATGGTATCGCGAACCCAAGAATATAAGCAATCATGTATAGCATGGCTGAGTTCGGGTTAGTCGCGGCCATTCCCAGCACAACCATCAGGATCGGACCTGTGCATGGCGTCCAACCAGCCGAAAACGCCACCCCAATCAGCATTGAACCGATATAACCGCCCGGCCTATTCTTGAATTCAATCCGGCGTTCCTTCATCATGAAGGACGGCTGGAACACCCCAATAATGATTAAACCAAAGAAAACAATGACGATGGCCCCAAGCTGACGAATCGTATCAGCGTAAGTCAAAAAGAACTGTCCTATCAATGAAGAACCAAATCCTAGCGCAATAAATATACTCGAAAACCCAATCAGAAAGAATATGGTATGTAAAATGCTCCTCCTCTGAAGCATGGCATTATCCTTTTTCATCTCTGATACGGACATGCCTGTTATGTATGAAAGGAAAGCTGGATAAAGAGGAAGGCAGCATGGTGAAATGAAGCTCAAGAACCCAGCTCCAAAAGCAAGAAATAAATTGATATCTTCCAAAAATAATACCCCCAATATGACAAACTGCACACGTTCCCATTTTAACAGATACTCCACTATATGGTAACTGCATAGTCTCCGATTTATGTATTTTCTGATATTTTGCCCCCCTATTCTACTCACTGCCGCTTGGGGACGTTTATCATTTCTTCATCTGACAAGTATTAGCTGTCGCATATCTCTCTGCCATTAAAAGCGAATTTTTTATTAAAGAAAATAATTCTTCTGAATACAACCGATAAATATGTTAAAATATGGTCTACCCGATTAAAGCAATCGGTCGAGAAGAACGGTGATTCTTATGAGTAAATTCTTTTTGACCTCCAACGGTTTCAGCACAGAGGAAATCAAAGCAGCTTTTTTGAAAAACCTTTACGATACTCCTAATAAACTTAAGGCAGCCATCATCACAACGGCTTCTCCCCTAAAAGAACGAAATAAATATGCTCAAAAAGCGATGGACGATTTCAAGACAATGGGATTTATGTTCATTGATTTCGTTGACTTAGAATACGACAATCCAGCCATCCTTTTCGATTATGATGTTATCTATATAAATGGGGGCAATCCATTTCATTTACTACTTCATATTCAGATGAGCGGCTCCGAGGAGATCTTTAAGCATTTATCCAAGCAAAAAACGGTATTTGTCGGTTTCAGTGCCGGCGCGATGATTCTAGGTCCGCATATTCAGCTGGCACGGTTTTTCACACCAAGGATGAATAGCCTAAATCTGCAAGACCTAAGCTGTTTACCTCTGTTAGACACCATCGTATTCCCCCATTACGATAGAGAGGATCTTTTTAAAGATGACTCAGGCAAGACGATTGAAGAAAGATTATCCGAATTCGAGAAATCTCATCACTGTATGGTTCATCGGTTAAAAGATAATCAATTCACTTTATTAGAGGCTTAGCCAGTTATCAGGGGTCGTTCATCATTCAGCTTATACGTTCCCTGGCAGCTGCAATTAACGATATACCGAAACAAAGTTCAACGCAATATTTCTATTGTAGTATAAAAAACAATCCATTAGACTATGGCGATTTAATATTTCACAAAATAGATAGTAATTTAGTTACACACCATCTGTAAATATATGTTATAATTTTGTAAACATATACATAGGAAAGGAAAAATGATGATGGATAGAGATCAATTAGAAACTAAAATCGAGTCAAAACGCGCTGAACTCGTGAACACCGCCATGAAATATGGCTTATCCTCAAAAAATACGATCAGGTACAGCCAAGAGCTTGATATCCTTTTAAATGAATACATACCCCTCCAATACCACTTACAAAAGAAAATGGCTTAAATTTAGGTTTTTTAAACTCCAGATGCCTCAACTATCTAACTAATTCAACCGAGTACAAACGATAAAAGATCACAATCCCTGCTTATCGAGTTTGGCAGTAGTATTGTGATCTTTTTCAGTACTTAGCTTACTTCATGAGCAATCTCTTCGCCCAAACCGTTTTGGAGGAGATACATTTTATAATACAGCCCTTTTTGAGCCAATAGCTCCTGATGTGTGCCCCGCTCAACGATTTCCCCTTGATGGAGAACAAGAATGAGGGCCGCATCCTGTATCGTAGAGAGACGATGGGCGATGGCAATCGTCGTCCTTCCCTTCCTCATTTTGGCCAATCCCGCTTGGATGGCTTCCTCTGTTTCCGTGTCAATATTGGCTGTTGCCTCATCAAGGACAAGGATTTTCGGATTCCTCACAATCGTTCGCGCAAACCCGATCAATTGGCGCTGTCCGCTCGAGAAGGTGGAGCCCCGCTCAACAACCAGATCTTCATACCGATGCGGCAGCTTCTCAATAAAGCTGTCCGCTTGGACAAATTTAGCCGCTTCCATGATTTCCTTATCCCCAATATCCCTGCTGTGCAGCCGGACATTGTCATTTACGGTCCCGTAAAACAAAAAGGCATCCTGCAGGACAAGCCCCATCCTCTCGCGCAATTCCTTCATCGGATATTCCTTGATGGAAACCCCGTCAATGAGAATATCACCTCTTTCAAACTCATAAAACCGCATTAGGAGATTAATAATCGAGCTTTTGCCGCTCCCTGTATGCCCAACGAGAGCCACCGTTTCTCCTGCTTGCGCTTCAAAGGAAATATGCTTCAGCACATCCCGTTTCCCGTCATAGGAGAAACTGACATCACGGAATTCAATCCTTCCTTCCTTAATGTGCGCATCCCTCTCCTGCATTGGCTTTGGCGCCTCCTCTTCTTCATCCATGACGGCAAATACGCGGGACCCGGCGACAATGGCTTGCTGGTAGATGGAAAGCCGCTGCATCACATCATTGACCGGCTCAAAGAAACGGTCGATATAATTGACGAATGCATATAAAACCCCGATTTCGATAGGTGAGTCCATTGATGTGATACCGAAAAAGGAAAGGATGAGAACAAGCGCGAAAGTATAAACCAAATCGATGGCAGGCCGTAATAATAAACCGTCCACCTTGATGTTACGCATTCCGGCCATATAATGCTTTTCATTGATTTCCTCAAATTCTGCCCGCAGTCTCTTCTCCTGGCGGAAGACCTGGATGATAGACATTCCTTGTAAGGATTCATTCAAGTTGGCATTGAGCTGGCTCAGCCGTTCACGTAAATCCTGATAAAAACGGCTGCTTAATTTCCTGTACAGGCTCATCAATCCATAGAGAATCGGCAGGATCAGCAGGCAAAAGAATGCCAGTCTAACATTCAGGATAAACATCGCGATAATGGTACCAATAATAAAGAACCCGCTTGAGATGAAAGCGGAGATAACTCCGACAAACATCTCCTTAATGGCCTCAGTGTCATTCGTGATGCGTGAAACAATGGCTCCGGCAGGCGTCCGGTCAAAATAGCGCATCCCAAGCTGATGAACCTTGGAAAACACATCAACCCGGATCTGCTGAATGATGGCAAGCGCGATTTTGTTAAAGCTGAATATCTGAAAATATTGAATGGTAACCTTGGCCACGATCAAGAAGAGATACCCTCCTGCAAGCCATAGGACCGGACGTGCGGTAATATCACCTGCAGTTAAATAATCGTCTATAAAAATCTTCACCAAGACAGGTCCCGTGATATCAGCGGCTGTCGCCAGGAATAATAGCAGAAACGCCACAGCGATTTCTTTCTTATGCGGCTTGGCATACGATAGCAAACGGAATAAAACAGCCTTTTGCTCCTTGCCTGTCAATGCCTTGTTCGTTTCCATCCTTCGCACCCTCCTCTTTTGTGATCGACATTTTTATCTCATTGACCAATCCTATTAAAGCAAGGAGATTAAAATCATTGCTCTTAACCTAGAATTCTATTGAATGCCCAATCACTTACTTTTTGATGGGGAAGGCGATCCACTCCTTAACCTTCCCATTAACCATTATTTAGCGGACACATAAAAACCGCTATTTTGATCCCATTCAGCATAAAATATCTCTTTCTCATCTCCGTGCCCGCTTTTTTTCAGCTCCTGATACATCCAATCTTCATCAAATCCGGCCTCGTACAAGGATTTTCTCATTATTTTCCCATCTATAATGAGCGGAATTGGCAGCGTAATTTTTTTGCCAGATAGATTTAAATCCTCCATCGTTGGATTTCGATGGCTGGCCTTTAACGCCACACTTAACATTCCATCAGGCTCCAATAAGCCAAATTCGACTTCTCGCACTGAAAAGATGCCTTGCTTCCTCAATAGGCTCATGACTTGATTGACATCTAATCTCGCTTTTCTGATTTCCTCCCGGTCCAGCTGGCCATTCTGGATGATGCTATATGGCCTTCCCTGCAGAAATTGCCTCAGCCTCGGAAATTTCCGCGAAACCGTCTGGATACCAAGCATGAAAAGCGTCCATAAGCTGACAGCAAATAAGTATTCGAGGATGTTCTCATTCTTTTCATAGATGATATGACCTAAAAAATCGTCCAATAGTAAAATAAACACAAAATGAATCGAGGTTAATTGAGATACCCCAATTCTTCCCGTAATGGCAAGCACGATAAATAAGCTGATAAATCCGATAACAATTTTTAAGGCAATTAACCCAAAACTCACCTCATCCACAAGTGTATCCTCCGAGCTATGAATAAAATCTATAGCTCCATTATGTTATCAGTTGGGAATAAATATACCATTTGGCTGTCACTTGCTGCTGCCGCCCTGTTCAACCAGCTCTTCTAATTGCTGCTGATTATACATATCACGATACCAGCCATGCTCTTTCATCAGCTCCTCATGCGTTCCGCTCTGGATGATTTTGCCCCCCTCCATGACAATGATTAGATTGGCATGCTGGACAGCACTAAGGCGATGAGCAGTGATGATCGTCGTTTTCATCGCGCGTACCGTTCTCAAGTTTTGTAGAATAATTTCCTCTGTTTTCGCATCAACAGCAGAAAGGGAATCATCCAAGATAAGAATCTCAGGGTCCATAATCAAGGCGCGCGCAATGCTGAGCCTTTGCTTCTGCCCGCCAGAAAGCGAGACGCCCCGCTCCCCAACAATCGTGGCATAGCCATCTGTAAAGCCTAAAATATCGTCATGGATGTTTGCCAAATAAGCTGCCCGCTCAATATCTCCTTGACTGGCTTCTGGTGTGGCAAAGGCAATATTTTCACCGACAGTAGCTGAGAATAGGAAATGATCCTGAGGCACATATCCAATCGCCTCACGCAAGCTTGCGAGAGCATAATCACCAATAGAATGTCCGCCAATGCGTATATCTCCATTCATTTCAGTAAATTCGCGTATCAAAAGCTTCAGCAAGGTCGTCTTTCCAGATCCTGTCCTCCCGACAATTCCTAATGTCTCCCCTTTATGAATCGTCATATGGATATCACGCAGGGCTGGCGCTTCCTCATTCGGATAAGAAAATGAAATCAATTCATATTCTATATCCCCGCTAGCTCTTTCCTTGATGGCATGATCCTCATCAATGATTTCCGGCTCCTCCTTCAATAAGGCCATAATCCGGTCATAGGAGGCATTGCCGCGCTGGACGATATTGAATAGCCAGCCAAATGCAAGCATGGGCCAAATCAATAAACCTAAATAGGTTGAAAAAGCGACGAGCTGGCCAATCGTTAAGCTTCCGTCAAGCACAAACTTCGCCCCGGCCGCGATCGTTAAGAAATAAGATAACCCTGCCATAAGACCAATCGTCGGGTCATATAAGGCATCAATCCTCGCGACGGCAATATTCTTATTCACCACATCTCCTGATGACGCTCGGAAAGACTCTACATCTTCTTTTTCTTGGCCAAACGTCTTGATTACCTTTATGCCTGTCACGCTTTCCTGTGTTTTATCATTCAAATCGGAAAAGGCTGCCTGGGCATCCTTGAACCGCACATGGATGAGCTTCCCATAATAGCTCGTCGAGATAGCGATGAAAGGCATTGGGAGCAAGCTTAAAAGGGTCAGGCGCCAGTCTATG
The DNA here is from genome assembly GCF_002946355.1 of Pradoshia eiseniae. NCBI lineage: Bacteria > Bacillati > Bacillota > Bacilli > Caryophanales > Bacillaceae > Pradoshia > Pradoshia eiseniae. The sequence continues at coordinate 6,040 of NZ_PKOZ01000026.1, read as the reverse complement.
AAAGACATGGCAATAATGACAAACCCGCCTGTGGACAAGGAATCCACAAGGGTAAGGACCCCATTGCCGGCCGTTTGCTGGACGGCGCTCAAATCATTCGTTGCATGTGCCATTAAATCCCCAGTCCGCTTTCTTTGATAGAAGGACGTTGGCATATTCGTGAAATGCTCATACAGTCTGCTTCTCAGCTGCCTGGCTAATTTCACTGCCGAACCATATATCTTGATGCGCCATAAATAGCGGAACACATAGGCAAGAATGGCCGCAATGACTAATAAGCCTATCCACGCAAATAAGGCTTTCCCCGTTACCGCCTCTTCATTAATCAGGTCAACGACTACCCCAATGACATACGGCGGCACGAGCTGCAGCACTGACACAAACAAGAGCAAAATAATCCCGATTATGTATGACTTCTTTTCCTGCTTAAAAAACCAGCCTAGCTTACGAAAGATCTCCATAAGCCCCCCTCTTTTCTCTCTATATTTGGCTTAATAAGTGTAGCAAATTGAACGGTCTATATATAGATTATTTTAAACGTTCTGAAAATATATTGGCTAGTTTATTGTTTCGAGGATGAACTTATTTATGTAAAACGCCCGTAAAGTCTATTCGCAAGGAATGTTGCCAGTACATAAATCAATATTTGTCTAAACTTTTTGGATTAGATTAGTTGAAGGTGATGATGACAGGCTAAGCAAGCATCCCCTAAAATCCGTGAATAAGTAGAAATGTATGCCTGTATGTATGAGCAAACGGATTGCCAGCAAAAAAGCATCGACCTGTTGTCGATGCCCTGATTCACTTCTTTATTTTTGTCAGGTCAAACTGGGCGATGCGTTCGTCCCCCAACCAGACTTCGATGGTCGCATCCAGCGCATGGGTTTTCAAAAGGGTTAAATCATCCTTTGAAGGAAGGGGTACCACTTCTGGGGGGCCTTCTTCATACCCTACATCAAAATGCAGATTGTATTCACAAATTTCGTTTGGTTCCATCACCGCGTGATAGGACTCCCCACTCCCAAGTCCTGGTCTTCCGATTTCCTCTGGACCAAACAAGTTAAACCCCATCACCTTTTCAGACACCTTTACCAAAGGTTTATGCGGCACAATCTTCACCCTGATTTCTTTTCCTTCTTCAGCCTTCCCTAAAGGCTTTTTTCCTGTATTCTGGAGAAGCACCGTGTACATAAGGGCGGTGGGCACGACTTCTTCTCAAGCCTGCTCGCCTTTTTGCAGTACCATCGCGCCAACCTCGCTTTTATCATTCGTCAGTTCGGCTTGGGCTTTCACGAGTGTCACACCTTCTGATGACGGTGTCGTGCAGGCACTCAAGAGTCCTGCCAGAAGCCCCATCATCAGGACGCCTACGCCTCCATAAATACCGATTATGTATGACTTCTTTTCCTCTTTAAAAAACCTGCCTAGCTTACGAAAGATCTCCATAAGCCCCCTCATTTCTCTCTATATTTGGCTTAATAAGTACAGCAAAATGAATGTTATCTATAAATTTTATTTCAACTGTTCCGAAAATATATTTCCCAGTTTATTGTTTCGAGGATGAATGTATTTTTCAGAAACGCTCGTAAATTATTCATCCGTTGTTTGGCTTATAATGAAAGGCACTTTTGTTAGGATAGTTGCCAATGCATTAATAAAAAATAGAGCCAGCCATTTTCCCGGATTAAATTAACATGTCCTTTTGAGCAATAAAGAATATCTATGCACCTAATTAAGGAGGTCTGGCTCACGAAGCTATAAAAAACTTTCACAATTTAATAGGTGAAGTTTTTTAAGATTACATTGATCAAAGAATGGAAGTATATTTTTAGGAGCAATTAAAAATTCCTTAATACTGACGTTCCTCTTTGCGTTCCTTTTCAACCGCCTCTATCAAGAGTTCCCAAAACTTTTCCTGGACGTGCGGATCAGCGGTTACCTTTAAAATAATCGACCTCATCCATTCATACGAATCATTCCTTCGCATTCTATACTCCCCTCTTCCTTGTGTTCATTCGCTTGGACAGCTTTTTGATGAACTGGTTCGGATGAAAATTGCTGAGTTCCCGCAACACCTTTGCTGCCACCTCTTCATTAGTCAGCGCCGGATTCTCGTGCAGGTATATATTTACGAGACCGGTTATTCCCTTATAATCAAGCTCGCTCACTTGGATAATTCTTTCGGCTAGACGGATATTCTCCGGAGAATCCGATTTTTGTATATTTAAGGACAACGAATACGCTGCTTCTTTATTAAATTGTCTCAGGGCAGATTGTTCCTGTAATCCTCTCTTAGAATCCATATCTATCAATCTCCTTTTTTGATTTTGACTCTGTTAAAGTTTGGTGTTGATATCTTAGCACCGTTGATTGAAGTGGAAGGTGGCTGACTCCTGCGGGATCAGCGGACAGGGGGAGACCCCACAGACGCTGAAAGCGTCGAGGAGGCTCCCCGACCGCCCCGCGGAAAGCAGCCACCTGTAACGAAAATCAACATTTATATTTAACAGAGCCTTGATTTTAATAAAAGTAAAAAATCAGCTGATTATCATCAAATGTGCGTTTTCTATCTGTGATAATTTGGGTATAGATGAACGACACAAAACAGGGGATTAAATACATGATGACCCTCCCCCTGTATCCTAAAGCCAGCCAACTTAAGTCTAGTCTACCAAAAAATGTCTGACATTCAATGTACTCGAACAATTACTAGAAAGATAAAGGGTAAGAACGCTCAAAGGGGAGAAGGAAAATGAATAAGAGATTTGTAGTCACACTCCATTGTGCAGACTGCAAGAAGACTGTATGGATCAAATCTACAGGATTCATCGCTAAATCTGTCTACTGTCCTGATTGCTCAAGATTATTGTGCGAGGGGAAATTAGATGCCGTCCAAAGCTCATATATGAATAACGAAAAGCACCTGATATAAAGGTGCTTCTTTTTATGCTTTCTTTAAGTGATGTCTAATCTTTACACTCTCTGGAGGCTTACTACATCCCTTTGATTAAAGTTTTTTTAGGAGGGTAGTAGTAGAGAAGCTTCAAGAACACGCAAAAAGGGTGTGAAATGATGTTTGGATTAGCCGATTTACTATCCCTGGCCATATCGGCCTTTATCATCCTGCCGGTCGTTATCTTTCTGCGCGAGAGCGGCTATTTGGTGGTCAGCTGGTTATTTGGCGTCATTCATCCAAGGCTCACGATTGGCACTGGACCGCGAATTAAAAAAATCGGCATGCTTGATATCCGGAAATATTATCATGTATACAGCTGGTTCTCTTATGATGATCTAAAATATAAAAATCGGTTTGTTTATATTTGTATTTATGCCGGTCCCATTCTCGCCAATCTGACAGTAGCGCTTGCCATCAATACAATGATGGCCAACGGATTATTGGATGAATACTATACATTTTGGGATCGCTTTATCTTCTACTCCTTTTATTACATCTTATTTGACGCAATCCCTATGATAACAGTCAACGGGAAGCCCAATAATGGGATGATTATTTATGAAATGCTTCGATATGGAAAACGAGTAGATTATAATAACGAGCCTTTCCTCCCATCAACCGAAACAATGGAGCAGGAGTATAAAGAGCTAAAGAAAACACTGAAGAAGTAACGAGCAAAACCGCATCAGCAGAAATCAGCAGGCCGGCTTATGTTCCCTTATTACCCGGAGCATAAGCCGGCTTCTTCAAGTTAGCTCACCCTCAATAAATCGATGGACCTCATGATTGAATCTATCCCGCTCCTCCCAAAAACCTCCATGTCCGCTATAATAAAGCGGCACGAGGATAGAATGCCTGATCGATTGCTTCATTTCATCTGCCTGGGCAAAAGGAATGACTTGGTCATGAACACCATGAACAATCAAGGTCGGCGCTTGTACTTTCTGCAGATCATCATAGAGCGTCTCATCTCTCAGCATCTTGATGACTGCTGCAGTAGACCAACCTGATGCCTCCAATCCCAAATGAAGGAACCATTCTTCGAAGGGTCTCGTGATAAATTGGAAGAAAAAGCTTTCTGCCACTTCCCTCATCATTTTTGGCCTGTCATTGGATGCCAGGTTTAAGAAGTGCTCAGCTGTTTCTGCTGTAAAACCTACAGGAGCGGCCGCATCGACAAGAACCAGCTTCGACACCCCAAAGCCTTGATGTCTTGCCATATACCGAATCGCAATCGCACCGCCTGTGGAATGGCCTAAAAGCACAAAATCATCTAATTGTAAGGCCTCCACGACAGACCGTATATCATCCGCCAATCGGGAGAAGTGATAGCCGTGTATAGGTTTGTCCGACTTCCCAAATCCTCTCCAATCCACTCCGACACAGCGATAGCCTAATGACGAGAATACATTAAACTGATATTCAAATTGTTTATGACTTAGCGGCCAGCCATGCAGAAACAGGATGGTCCTCTTGCCTTTAGGATTAAGATCCTCCACATATAAATGTACGTCTTCTTCGACCCTCACATAATAGCCCAACATCGATTCCCCCATCTGAATGATTTACGAATACCTTATTCATTTGCTGGGGAATACATGTGTATAATCACTTCATTGCCTTTTATTCGGAAGACTTCCTTTACACCTTCAGCTCAGGCCCACTATCTTGGCATACCCACTCATATTGAATATCCGGCAAATTCTCTTCATTTTCATGCCCTCGCCCGATGATGACGAAGCCATTCTTTTCATAAAAACGCTGAGCCGGTTCATTTACTTCAAACGTATATAGCCTCAAGCACCCGCAAGATTGAGCCTTTGCTTTATTGACCAATGCCTGGCCAATCCCCATGCCTTGATAATCCACATGGATATACAGTTGGTTAATCTCTTTAGCATCAAAGGCAATCATTCCAACAACTTTCTTCTCCATGACCGCCAAATCAATTTGGTATTGTTTCGGTAATAGCTCATTCAAGAAATACAGATGGCTTTCATGATCATGAATCTCTTTTTGCCCTATCGCTCTTTCCTTGCTGTCTCTCCACATGTTAATGGTCTCGACAGCATATTGAGGATGGTACGGAATAATCGTAAATGGCCGCTTCATCATCATAGCTCCTTCGATTTTCCCTCTAAAACACTCATTCTTTTTTCGAGTTCTTTTACTTTATTATTAGCAGTCGATGCAGTCGATAAAGCAATAAGTGCGAAAAAAAATCCCATATATCCAAAAGCATCCACAAAAATCCCTCCTAATTTAAATCGTCAACATATAACGCTAAATTATATGATTTTGCAACTCTTCTGCACGTTTGTTAAATAAGCTACTTCAATCTAATCGTACCATAAAATAGATATAAACCGCCTTTTATTATAAGGCTGTTTTCGTAAGGATTGTTGCTATTGATTAATACTTGTTTTAGATATGAAAATAGCCACTCCCAAAAAGGAAGTGGCATTACTTGTTATTGGACTAACGCGCCTGTTTGTGTAAGTACGTTTCTTCACAAACTTACTTCATATATTACAGGATGCTGCTCCTTTACTTCTATAAGATGTTCAACCATTTACTTCTGAATTACACCACTCTTTAATTTCACTTCTTCTTAACAATCACAAATATACCTAATCCTATTACTATAATAAGTAAACTCCATATAAAATCAGGTACTCCAACACGCATCTCTACCTCCGCATCAGGTGTTACAGCATAAAAAACAATATCCATAATATTACCCGAAAAGGCATATACCGTATGAACGATTACTCCTGTAATAATGGCTTGTGCTATAAGAAAATAGCCTAATAAATCTTTCATATTCTTCTCCTTTTCTTAATCATAAAGGTGTTTCAGCAAAGTGAAGACTATTTCTTATTCAACTTACCTACCCCGATAGAGGCATAAGAAATACAACAGAAAAGGGCATCAATCCTTCTCAGAACGATAGTGACCCATTAGTTATTGATATATACGCCTTTAAGTATTGTCTTATTCCGCTAACCTCCCTCAATATACAAAGCGAAATCTCTCGATTTCTCCTGTTTTCATAGAATTACTTAGTCGTTTAATATCGTTTGG
>NZ_PKOZ01000025.1 GCF_002946355.1 Pradoshia eiseniae | reverse complement strand
TCAGGTAGATAGGTCCGAGGTGGAAGTGTGGTGACACATGGAGCTGACGGATACTAATCGTTCGAGGACTTAACCAAGAACAAAACGCACACTTTGCATGAACAAACATTATCCAGTTTTGAGAGAGTGAAAAAAGTTTAAAAAACTCTTGACCAAAGTCAGAAATGATGTTAGAATAATAAATGTCGCTGACGAAGAAGTCTGGTGGCGATGGCGAAGAGGTCACACCCGTTCCCATTCCGAACACGGAAGTTAAGCTCTTCAGCGCCGATGGTAGTTGGGACTCACGTCCCTGTGAGAGTAGGACGTCGCCAGGCAATATACAATTATTCCGCAGTAGCTCAGTGGTAGAGCATTCGGCTGTTAACCGAACGGTCGTAGGTTCGAATCCTACCTGCGGAGCCATAATGGAGAGCTGTCCGAGAGGTCGAAGGAGCACGATTGGAAATCGTGTAGACGGTCAACGCTGTCTCAAGGGTTCGAATCCCTTGCTCTCCGCCATTATTAACTTGATAAAGGCCCCTTGGTCAAGCGGTTAAGACACCGCCCTTTCACGGCGGTAACACGGGTTCGAATCCCGTAGGGGTCACCACTTATTATATGGAGGATTAGCTCAGCTGGGAGAGCATCTGCCTTACAAGCAGAGGGTCGGCGGTTCGATCCCGTCATCCTCCACCATAAAAATTTAGTATCACATTCCCATTGGCGCGGGGTGGAGCAGTCTGGTAGCTCGTCGGGCTCATAACCCGAAGGTCGCAGGTTCAAATCCTGTCCCCGCAATTAATGTGGTCCGGTAGTTCAGTTGGTTAGAATGCCTGCCTGTCACGCAGGAGGTCGCGGGTTCGAGTCCCGTCCGGACCGCCATTTATATTGATGGCTCAGTAGCTCAGTCGGTAGAGCAAAGGACTGAAAATCCTTGTGTCGGCGGTTCGATTCCGTCCTGAGCCACCATTAATAATTAAACAATTAAATGATCTATGATATAATCTAACGTATCATGCCGGTGTAGCTCAATTGGTAGAGCAACTGACTTGTAATCAGTAGGTTGGGGGTTCAAGTCCTCTTGCCGGCACTCTTCATAACGGAGGGGTAGCGAAGTGGCTAAACGCGGCGGACTGTAAATCCGCTCCTTCGGGTTCGGCAGTTCGAATCTGCCCCCCTCCACCATTCTAATAGGGGCATAGTTTAAAGGTAGAACAGAGGTCTCCAAAACCTCCAGTGTGGGTTCAATTCCTACTGCCCCTGCCAAAATATGGCGGTTGTGGCGAAGTGGTTAACGCATCGGATTGTGGTTCCGACATTCGTGGGTTCGATTCCCATCAGCCGCCCCATTTATGCTTTGGGCTATAGCCAAGTGGTAAGGCAACGGACTTTGACTCCGTCATTCGTAGGTTCGAATCCTGCTAGCCCAGCCATCTTTAATGCGGAAGTAGTTCAGTGGTAGAACACCACCTTGCCAAGGTGGGGGTCGCGGGTTCGAATCCCGTCTTCCGCTCCAGACATTCAAATCATTGGCGGCATAGCCAAGTGGTAAGGCCAAGGTCTGCAAAACCTTTATCCACCGGTTCGAATCCGGTTGCCGCCTCCATTATTATGCCGGTGTGGCGGAATTGGCAGACGCGCACGACTCAAAATCGTGTTCCGTGAGGAGTGTCGGTTCGACCCCGACCACCGGTATCAATTGACAGTATGCCATAGCTGTCAAAAAAAGTTCTCAGCATTAGTTGCTGGGAACTTTTTTATTTTCCTACTATATTAAAGTGACGATCCGTCATTTACTTTAATACATAATGGAACTAAAGAACATAACTTAAAAAGGGTCAAAAGATGATGGTGAAGAATATCTATAGGTGATCGAGTATACAGCTCAGTGCCAGTTAGATTTTATGCTCATCTGCTTCTTTAAAAGTGTAAGCATTCAGTTCACGCTCAAGTCTATTAATTAGTATTATTTTGTTTGCTATAATGGAATGCACTAATTAACAAGAAATTCCTTGCCAGATGTTATTGACATCGATGAAAAATATCGGTATATTGACATAAGGATAAGTGATTATTCTTTGAACAATAAGTTCAACTTAATAATATGCCGGTGTGGCGGAATTGGCAGACGCGCACGACTCAAAATCGTGTTCCTTACGGAGTGTCGGTTCGACCCCGACCACCGGTATCATTAGACAGTATGCCAAAGCTGTCAAGCAAGGTTCTCAGCATTTTATGCTGGGGGCCTTTTTTTCTTTTCTGAATATGATTGAATAGGCAAAATCGTGTCCATCATATCGGGATATCTGGAGGGGAATAACGTGAGAAGAGAGGGTATTTAACTAATGATGTGCTTAGAATGATTAATGCTAAATTTACAGACTAAGGAGCGTAAGTGAGGTTTGAGAAGGGGGAAGTAGTTGCGAGATTCATAATCTCGCAACTATAGAGCAGCATCTGAAGATAGACATATATGATTCATTATCTAAATGGTCACTATTTTATTATAGTAATTTCTTATGAGCTAATGCAAAGCAAGAGCAGGTATTATGGCTACTTGCTTATTAATTTGCATTATTTTACCACTATAAAATACTATTGTATTAGTCAGAGGAATCTGTTATTATAACTTTAATTTAATTGAGAACCTTTAAAGACAGTCCAGAGAGGCTGACAAGGTGGGCGGATCTATAGCTTGGAAACTGTATTTGTACACATATAATTTATAAATGTGTAAAAATGCGGTGTTTTCTGGCATTTACCACTTGTCGCGTTGAGGCAAGTGGTTTTTTTTGCTCACCAAGACTAATAACTTGGGAGGAAACAAACATGCAATTAAAAGACAAAGATTTTTCGTTTCAATCTGTACCTAAAGCGAATCGCAACAGCTTCCTCAAAATGCTTGTTGTTATGCTTGGATTCACATTCTATTCAGCAAGTATGTGGGCCGGTGGATCATTAGGGGAAGGATTAACATTTAGTCAACTAATGGGTGTCATTTTACTGGGCAACCTTCTATTAGGAGCGTTCACCGGAGCATTAAGCTATATAGCAGCGCAAACGGGCTTATCTACTCACTTACTGGCACAATATAGTTTTGGTAAAAAAGGAGCTTATATCTCTTCATTCATGTTATCAGCAACACAGGTCGGATGGTTCGGCGTAGGACTAGGAATGTTTGCATATCCGGTTTCTAAATTAACTGGCCTTCCACTTGTCCCTATTGTCATCATTACAGGGATTTTAATGACAGCCACTGCTTATTTTGGTATGAAAGCCTTAACGATATTAAGTTTTATTGCTGTACCGGCTATAGCGATATTTGGTTCAACGAGTGCTGGAATGGCCATCACGGATATGGGCGGAATGGATGCACTTAATGCCTATAAACCGGATACTTCCTTAACATTAGCAGCAGCCTTAACGATTACAATCGGTTCATTTATCAGTGGTGGTACGTTAACACCTGATTTCGCACGCTATGCCAAAACAGGAAAGCATGCTGTAACAACTACCGTCATTGCCTTTTTCTTAGGTAATACATTAATGTTCTTATTTGGTGCGATTGGTGTCATTGCAACAGGTCACAATGATATTTCAGATGTCATGATTTCACAAGGACTGCTTTTGCCGGCCGTATTGGTACTCGGATTAAACATATGGACAACAAACGATAACTCACTTTACGCATCTGGACTTGGTTTTGCCACCATGTTTAAGAAGCCGAAGGTATTCATGGTTATGATGAACGGTACAATTGGAACGGTATTTGCCATCGTTCTTTATAACAACTTCACAAGCTGGCTAACATTCTTAGGCTCCACTCTGCCAGCTATCGGATCAATTATTATAGTGGATTTCTTCTTTATCCAGAAAAGACGATATATTCAGTATGAGAAGGCGAATATTGCTAAAGTGCATGTTCCAGCCATTATTGCATGGGCTGCTGGTGTCATCTCGGGGTTAACATTACCGGGGATCGCGCCACTAAACACTTTATTAATCACAGGAATTGTTTATATAGTTTCTGTTACGCTATTGAAAACAACCGTTGTTACAGAAGTGGATGAGGAGGAAGAAGTCATTTATGCAAAAGTGGTCTAATGCTTCGATCTTCGGAAGAGAAGGTCTTTGGGATTTACTGATAGAAGATGGTTCATTTAAAAAAATTGTTAAATCTGGTACAAGCGGATTTGATGACTGTGAGACAATCGATTTAAACGGAAAGCTAGTGTGTGCGCCATTTATAGAACCGCATATTCATCTTGATACAACCTTAACGGCAGGACAGCCACGATGGAATGAAAGCGGAACTCTTTTTGAAGGTATCCAATGCTGGTCTGAAAGAAAAGATTCTTTAACAAAAGAAGATGTAAAAGAGCGCGCTAAAAAAGCCCTTAGCTGGCAAATGGCTAACGGTATAGGTGCTGTCCGTACACATGTTGACACAACGGATCCTTCTTTAGTAGCTTTAGAGGCTTTGCTTGAAGTAAAAGCAGAAATGAAGGAATTCCTTGATTTACAGATTGTTGCTTTCCCGCAGGAAGGTCTAATCTCATATCCGAATGGTCTGGAACTGGTAGAGGAAGCATTAAAAATGGGGGCAGATGTTGTCGGGGGCATACCTCACTTTGAATTTACGCGTGAAGATGGCGTTCAATCGATTCGGGAGATTTTTAAATTGGCCATGAAATATGACAAACCGATTGACATTCATTGTGATGAAATTGATGATGAGCAATCTCGCCACGTGGAAGTTGTAGCCCGAGAAACGATTATGAACGATTATCAAGGTCGGGTTACAGCAAGTCATACGACGGCCATGGGCTCTTACAATGATGCTTACACATATAAATTAATGCGTGTCCTTAGACTAGCTGAATTGAACTTTGTGGCGAATCCACTAGTGAATATTCATCTGCAAGGTCGTTTTGACACGTATCCAAAACGCCGTGGCTTAACACGTGTAAAAGAGCTTGATCAAAACGGATTAAATGTTTGCTTCGGTCATGACGATATTATGGATCCCTGGTATCCGATAGGAAACGGGAATATGCTGCAAGTATTGCATATGGGCTTACATGCTTCACAGTTAATGGGCTATAGCGATATTGCTAACAGCTTAAGGTTTGTGACGGATAATAGTGCTAAAGCATTGAACCTCAGCAATTACGGCATTGCGGAAGGAAATCCCGCAAACTTCATAGTGCTGAATGGGGAAGACGGCTATCATGCCCTTCGTCTGCAAGCAGAGGTTCTATACTCTGTTCGAAACGGAAAAGTGATTGCTCAAACCAAGCCTCGCGAGACGCACGTTTTCCTGCCAGAGCAAAAGAACATTACCTTTATGTAAAAGTTTGAATGAAGGTCTTCATCAGTTAGTGATGAAGGCCTTTTCTAATGCCTACTATATTTTATCTAATCCTTTGGGTGAAAGCTTCACATTGTAATGGCAGCGGTTCAAATGTAACTGCAGAATCTATTCTGTAAAGGTTTGTTTTTTCCAAAGGACCAGCTGCTTAGTAGGAAAATCTGGCTGATATAATCCCATCTATCTCTTATACATAAGGAAAGCTCCTCCTCAGAGGAGCTTTCCTTGCAGAATATAACGGTCAGGAGCATTCCCGATGTATGTGAAGGGATAACAGGTTGTGAGGGTAAGGGTAGGCTCATTCTTTTCTACAATGACTGTCCTGTCATCCTTATCGGTAATCCAGCTTTTTTCGATGATATACGTATATGATTGTTCCTCAAAGTTTACGATTAGTTTGTCGCCGATCTTCAGTTTTTCAAGCCCGGCAAAGACCGTGTCTCGGTGGCCGCTGAGCACCGTGTGGCCAAGACCTGGTGTAGTAGTAAGGCGGCTTGAGTACATGCCGACTCCCTTACCGAGGGTATTCTCGTCTGTTCCCCAATAAACCGTAAACTTTTGCTCGATTTTCGGAATAATGAGGGTGGCAACCTTTTCGCCTGACTGATATTCACGAGATACGACTTTCTTGTCCTTGGTGCTTGCGGGTTGCTGGGATTCATATTTCTGCAGCTCTGGCTCAGTTATTGGTGTTATAGATGCGCGGCTTTCCTGCCAGCTGCTAAAATTCATCAGCACGATAGATAAGCCGGCAATGAACATCAGTATTCCTGCGATTTTCCTAGCCATGATTCACCTCATAAAAAGCAACAAGTATTATGCCTTTGATTTGGTTTTTCGCAAAGCGATTATGCCGCCTGCAGCAGCTAGTGCAGCACCGAGTGTCATCATGCCTATATTGTCAGTAGCTGTATCAGGCAATGCTTCTCCTTCGGTTTGATTTTCCTCTGAATCAGATCCGCCTTGTGAATCGGTTGAACCGGCTCCATCATCTTTGTCTTCTCTTGATGCGACGTACGCATCATATTCACCCTTGCTCGTTTCGCATGGCAAACCATCATTATCACGGTCTAAGTCATGGGGATCATTATCAGCGTTATACCCGTTCTCATACCAGAATGCGATAACTTCTTCTTTGTTAGAAAAGTCTCCACAATTTCGATCATCCTCAGCAAATACGTAAGCGCTTTGACCAGCCAGCAAGAAACCCAATGCCATCATGCCTGCAAACAACCTCTTCATTTACATCAGCTCCATTCTGTCGAAATTGGAAATGTTCTTCCAGTCACATTATGCGTTGAAACGCCATTATTTTTCAAATCATAAGTCAATATATTTGAATATTCAGTTATTTAATCCTATTTTCGTGGTTGGGTATCACTCAAATAGGACTGTGCAGCAGTACGCTTTTCCTAAGGAAAATGAACTGTCCCTTGAGGGTATACTATATTTCTCCGAATTGTCTTTTAGTTGACTAGATATTTATATGGCAAATAGGGAATCCTTTTTGGTAGGCAAGCTGCTATAATTTCATATGTATTTATTATTTGAATAAAATATTTTACTGAGGTAGGGAATCATGAAGCAGTTAATTATCTCAAAAACATTCATCTTTATATTTGTTATCCTCTTTGTGACAGCCTTCGAGGCTGCTTTCGGAGAGTATAATGTGTTGATTGGAGTCACGACTGTGGTGGCTCTGCTTATGTATTTGGAGAGGGATCTGACTGTATCTCCTTGGAAGAACATGATGCTGCTTTTGGCCATTAATTTGTCCCAGGGGATACTTGGTCAATTGGCGGGGATTAATCCTTGGATAGGATTGCCTTTAAACTTTATGGCTATGTTTATTGTTGGTTACTTTTTTACGTCTAATATAAAAGGGCCAATGCATATTGCGTTTGGTCTGCAATATTTGTTCATCCTGGCAGCTCCTGTTCCATTAAGTGATTTTCCATTGAGGCTTTCATCGCTCGTTGCCGGAGCGTTAATCATTATGCTCGTTCAATGGATCTTTAACAAAAGGAAATTGACCAAACAGGGCAACCGGTATTTCTTGCAGGTATGCGGACATTTACAAGAAAAAATCAGCCGAATTCGTGATAAACAGCCTGCTCCGGAGCTGGATTCCCTTATCCAATCGGATATTAATGGGCTGCGGAAGGTGATTTATTTTCGGAAAATTAAGGGCTTCTATCTGACACATGAGGGAAGAGCTCGCTTGAAGATTTCAGTCTGCCTTGAAAAGCTGCATTTGCTGTTAAATCGCGCTGCTGCAAGTGACTACCCAGAAGAAGTCTTGGAAGCTCTAAATATTGAGTTAAACCATATGAAGGATTACGTTAATAATGGGAGAAGCATGTCTGATGATTCCCTGGTTGGGCTTGAAAGGGCCCATAAAGGGCATGAATCTGCTTACATAGTTGAGCTCATCAGCACGTTGAAGCTATTGCGTGAATTGCTGATGTATCTGCACACGAGTGAGGTCTCTGAACTGAATAAGGTTGAGAAGGTAGTTGAGATTCCGAAGGGTTATCGGAATGCCTATCAGTTTCTAAAGGATATTAATCGGTATTCAGCTCGGTTCACTTTCGCACTGCGCTTAGGAATTACGATTGCAGCAGCAGCTTTTATTGTTGATTATTTTAATATCAAGGATGGACGATGGGTTTTATTTACGATTTTTTCTGTGACACAGCCTTATTATGAAACGGCTAAATTTCGTTTCAAGGAACGGGTGATTGGGACCTTGATGGGAGGGGCTATTTTTTTGGTCTTATTTAGTATTTTTCACGACATGACCATTCGCTCCTTCCTGGTGCTGCTGGTCGGCTATTTGAATGGCTTTGCGGTAAAATATCGGAATGTCGTATTGACGGTTACAATATCTGCCCTTGGAACAGCTGCTCTTATTGGAGATCCGACAGTTTTGACCATGAGAAGAATTATTCTTGTTCTCATTGGCATAGGAATGGGCATGATTGCAAACCGTTATCTTCTTCCCTATACGCTGGAAAAAGGGACAAGGGATTTGATGAAAAGCTATAAGCAAGTCTCCCAGGAACTATTATTTGAGGCGGGCACCTATTTGAAACACAGAAATAATGCACATACAATCAATGATTTATTTGCTCTTTCTACTTTAATAGAGGAGCGAATCATTTCAAATAATCAAATGCTGCAGCTTGAGGAAATGGATGACTTTCTCTCGGCTCAACGCCGTTTGAATCATGCCATTTATGAAATGTTCCTGCGAATGCAAAGGGAGAATACAGATGCCTCTCTTCTTGGAGAAATCTTGGAAGAGCTTGGTCTGGTTCTCTCTTTGGAAGGGGAGGGAGGAAATGAGCAGGCTGGCCGATTATATGACAGACTGCAGATTTCCGAGTCTCTTGATGAATATATATTGTTAAAGGATGCACTGCGAATATTTAAGGGCTTTAGAAAGCAGGCTTTGTTCAATTGACTACTATGTGGGGTTCTCATATAAGATGAGGGCTCTCTTTTTTATGGTCTACGCTGAAATCTACATGAAAATCTGCAATTATTCCGAAAAGAAGGGTATAAGGGGTGTATTCGCATCTTTGGTGAAATTGCGCAAGCTTACAAGGGAGGACATTGACGATGGATATTATTATTTATGCAGCCATCTTTCTGATCGTTTATTTCTTCATAGGAAGAAGAAGTGGGGGACGGGAGAGAGGAAAGCTATTTCATATCTTAGCCGCTGCCTTGATTACCATTTTGATTATCGTGATTTTATTTATTATAAGGGGAATGATTCCTTAAGACATCATGGGACTGTGGATTGATAATCTGCAGTCCTTTGTTTTGCAAATATGACCGTGATCATAAAGGAATTTTTACACGAAAAAGAGAATATTATTAACAGAGGGAAAGGGAATTTAATCATGGCAGGGGGATTAATTTGAGGAAAATCTGGTGTGTCTACAGTTTGTTATTGTTGCTGGCAGCTGTGGTTTCAGGTTGTAATGTGTCAGAAGCGAGCGGGGGGTCAACCGTGATTAAGGTAAGTGAGAATACGGATCGACAGCAGGCATTTACGGACTTAGGCCTAGTGTCGGTGCTCGATTTTGATGTTACATGGCAGGATGCTGATGAGACTGAGCTGGTTATTTGGGCGGAGCAATATAAGGGTGGGAAGCTAGATACAGAGCAGATAATCAGCTTCACAACTTATAGTGAGGAGGCCAAGAAGAAGGGACATCTCGGAATGGGAATCGTCGATGCTGAGGACGCTCCGCCCATGATAGTGGCTTATGCTCTCGAAAGTTCGATGAGGGTTGCACTAGAGGGAAAGATCGATCATTCGAATGCCTTTTATGGCTGGTCTTCCATTGATGATGAGAAGGTGAAATTAGAAATAGGGAAAACTTATACTATCGGCGCTTACAGGGTGTCAAGTGGTGCTTCGATTCGGACCTATAATCTTCAAAGTGAAGATGAAGTGAAGAAAATGATGAAGGAGGATCGAACAGGATTCTTGCTTAAAGTTAAGCTAGAAAAAAAGCAATAGTGTGAAGAGGGTCTATCCAATGTATGGATGGCCTCTTTTTTATTGTAGTATACCTTCATAAAGGAAATTATTCTTTGTTGATTTTTAACAGAAATTGGTGTTTCGAGCGTTAATTTAGATTTATTTGTCAATTTTTAATATAATGGATAAATGTTTTTAAAAGACTGAAAGAAGGAGAGGGATTTTTTGAGTAACCAAAACAAAACACCAGGAGTACCCGGGATTCCAAACACAGGTTTCTTTGGCCATCCTAGGGGGCTATTTACGTTATTCTTTACAGAGTTTTGGGAGAGATTTTCTTATTATGGCATGAGGGCCATTCTGGTTCTCTATTTATATGCAGAGGTGACAAAAGGCGGCTTAGGATTTGATCAGGCTACCGCCATGTCAATTGTGGCCATTTATGGTTCATTAGTGTATTTATCCGGAATTATTGGCGGATGGATTGCAGACCGATTGTTAGGGACAAGCCAAACCGTATTTTATGGCGGTATATTAATCATGGTTGGCCACATTGTTCTTTCCCTGCCATTCGGTGTGGAAGCCTTTTTTATCAGCATGATTTTTATCATCCTTGGTACAGGGTTGCTTAAGCCGAACATTTCGAGCATTGTCGGTGAGCTTTATACAAAAGATGATCAGCGCCGGGATTCCGGGTTCAGCATTTTCTATATGGGGATTAACTTGGGAGCCTTTAGCGCTCCGTTCGTGGTAGAGAAATTGCGCTTTGAATTTGGTAGCTTCCATGCTGGATTCTCTGCAGCAGCAGTCGGGATGTTTGTCGGATTGGTTGTGTATGTAATTACAAGGAAGAAGTATTTAGGAACACTCGGCAGTGAAGTTCCAAACCCGCTTTCAGGGGATGAGAAGAAGAGATATGCTATGTCTATCACAGCTGCTTTGATGATAGCAGGGGCTGTTCTCTATGCTTTAGCAACTATCAACTGGCTCACAATTGACCGTTTCATCTTGCTTGTGACGATTACGGCAGTCGTTATGCCGGTGATTTATTTCGTCACCATGTACAGGAGTTCAAAAACAACAGGGGATGAACAGTCAAGATTGCTTGCGTATATTCCGTTGTTCTTAGCATCGGTCCTATTCTGGGCAATATATGAGCAAGGGGCCAATCTTTTGAACATTTATGCCTTAGAAAGAACAAATTTAACCTTGCTCGGCCAAAAGATTGCACCGGGTGTCCTTCAAGCGATGCCGGCTATGTTTGTCATTATCTTTGCTCCAGTGTTTGCTTGGTTATGGTTGAAGCTTGGTGATAGACAGCCTTCTACACCAAAGAAATTTGCAGTTGGGTTATTATTTGCAGGACTGTCCTTCGTCGTGATGCTTATCCCTGGGTTCTTAGGCGGGACGGATTCTCTCGTAAGTCCATATTGGCTGATTTTAAGCTATTTCGTCGTTACATTAGGTGAACTTTGCTTGTCTCCAGTTGGTTTGTCGGCAACGACGAAGCTTGCACCAGCAGCCTTTTCCGCGCAAACGATGAGTCTTTGGTTCATGTCTAACGCGGTTGCCCAAGCTTTGAACTCACAAATTGTGAAATTGTATTCTGCCGAAACTGAAATGCTTTATTTCGGAACGATTGGCGGTCTGGCGATTCTATGCGCGCTTCTTATGTTTGTCATCTCACCAATGATTCAGCGGAAGATGAAAGGTGTCAGATAAAGACAGTTTTAGCAAGGACAAAAGGTCTCAGCATATGTGCTGGGGCTTTTTTTTCTGCTTATGGAAGCTTCAATGATCGCTATATTGATATCATTGGTAGCTTATCCCTTTATAGGTGTATAGTAAGGATAGAGGGAATCCTATTAGTTAAGTAAAGAACATTTCCTCTTTAGATGGTTCAAACAGAATGAAAAGGCATCATATGAAGGGAGAGATTAACGTGAATCAAGCAGTAGTCATTACAGGTGCGGCAACAGGTCTTGGGAGAGCCACGGCTTTAAAGCTGGCTGGAGAAGGATATCGATTAGTTTTGGTAGATTTCAATGAGGAAGCAGGAAAACAAACAGCCGAGGATGCGAAAGCATTGGGAGCGGAAGCGATTTTTGTCCGTGCGGATGTATCGAATGAAGAAGATGTGAAAAAGTATGTAGAAGAAGCGAAATCGGCATTTGGAACGATTGATGCATTCCTGAATAATGCTGGAATCATGGTTCCTTTTCGTCTCTTGCATGAGTATGATGTAGAGGAATATGATCGTATCATGAACATTAATGTAAAGGGAGCATTCTTAGGTATAAAATATGTCATACCTGTCATGCTGGAGAATGGCGGAGGGACAATCGTCAATACAGTGTCCTCCAATTCGTTCAAACCAACGGCCTATAACGGCGTCTATGCAGCGACTAAGCATGCTCTGGCAGGATTGACCAAATCGATCGGCCAAGATTATCAGGATAAAGGAATTTATGCTGTAGGGGTTGCTCCAAATAATATGAAAACAACGATTTCTAAGAATGCGAGTGTCACAATGAATCAAGAGATTGGTGCGGCAATTCATGCCACTACACCACCAAATATAGCCGCAACAGCGGAAGAAGTAGCAGAGGCGATGGCGTTTGCCATGAAGAATGGAAAGCTGCTCACAGGCTCAATTATTAACTGTGCAGGAGGACAAATCCTCCAATAGGATGCTTACCATTACTAAAAAGGATGAATAATTAACGAGCTGAAAAAAATATTATGATCGCAGGGAGCGGAGTATTGAGAAGCCACCTCGCTAATCAGCGTCTTTAAAGGATTGATATCGATTACGATAGTCATGAAGATGCAAAGCTTTTTGGACCCAGTTTTTAAAAAGGATAAAGAGATTGAAGAAGGAAGAGAGGCAGACGAATTGCTTCTCTTCTTTTTTGGTATAAAGGTCTGATGAATTATGTCTAGGAAGGATTGCTCTCTGGCTATATAGAATACTTATATATCCCGTGTTATGCGCCTATATGATTATTGTCAAAGCCTTGAAAAATTCAGAAGCTGGTAATCTTTCAAATCCAGAACTCAGGGAAGCGATGTCTAAGTATAATGAGAAATTAGTGAAGGCGGAAGGCCATAGGTCACGGATGGTCCCTTTTCGGAAACGAAGGAGTTAATTGCCGGGTTCATCTTAATTGATGTGAAGTCTAGGGAAGAAGCTGTCGTATGGGCTATGCAGATGCCTGACTCGCAAGGAGATGGGGAAGGACAAATTGAACTGCGGCAAGTAATCGAGCTTCCGGCGATCAGAGGGTGCGTAAAGATTTATAGGAAGCGCCGGAAAAGCTGGAACAACTATCGATTTTGCGAATTAGGGAAGGATTTACATCTGGTTTGAGTGCCATGTATCAAAACTTTATCCTCAAGGTGGTTAGAATATGGGAATGTCGGATTATTATAAAAATCTCCGAGAAAGAGTTGGAAGTGAACAAATTTTTATACCGAGTGTTGCGGGAATCATACGAAATGATTTAGGAGAAATTTTATTTCAAAATAAGGGTAACGGAGAGAAGTGGAGCCTTCCTGCTGGAGCAATTGAACCTGGAGAAGCGCCAGCCCAAGCGGTTGTTCGCGAAGTATGGGAGGAGACAGGATTATTTGTGGTGCCGCGAAAATTACTCGGTGTATTTGGCGGGAAAGATTTCCGATATCAATATCCTAATGGGCATCGTGTGGAATATAGCATCTTTATGTTCGAGTGCATCATTCAACATGGTAAACTTGAACCAATAGATAGCGAAACGGCTGAACTTCAATATTTTAGCCCGGACAATATGCCGGAGCTTGCCTTGCCTTATCCTAAAGACCTGTTTAATCAAAATGAAAATAATGAAACTTACTTTCAGTGGGATGAACAATGGTTAAAAGGTCTTTCTCGCATAGATGGGTAACGGGAAGCCAAAGAAACGAGCACTAGTTTCCAGCTAAGACCCTTTTAATCAAGTTTTCTGCTATATGTCGTACGCAGAGGCAAGAAATAAGGAGGAAGGGCTATTGATTCTTTTGCCCAATTGGGAGAGGGTCCTGAAAATGAATTCTTATTATGACTATTGCTGAGCCTAAGGCAGTTTAGTTGAAACAGAAATATTAATGGCCGTTGTACTAGTTGGCTACATTAGAGATAACTAAAAATGATTCATAAGAAAGAAGAAACTTTAGCAGTAAAGAAGTTTCTTCTTTTTTTAGTTGAAGAGAGAAACTGAACTTATCATACCATTCGCATGAAAATACCATATGCAAAAAACCAGCAGGAAGATTATTTTTTCATAATTATTTACTGCTTCGATGGTATAAAATCACCGTTACTAGAATGATGCCAGCTGCGATCCAAATGGCAAAGTATCCTAGAGTGGTGCTGAAAAAAGTGCCGGTCAAGGTGCCGCCGATAAAGAAGAGGATGATGGCGGCGAAGCTTTTGAACTTACGCATGGATTCCTCGTCATGGCTAAAGAAAGCCGCATAGGATGCTTGTGCTGCGGTACGCAGATTTCCAGTTGTAATCGTAGAATTATAGCTCCAATCCCCGAGCTTATTAAAAGTGGCAATCTGAAGTGAGGAGACAAACGCGATGGACATCGTGATAATCATATTTGGAATGCTTGTCGGGAGGAATCCAACAAGCAATAAAATCAGGAATTCGAGAATGAGGATGGCTCGATAATGCGGTTTGAGCTTATCTTTGATGAATTCAGCTACTAGTACTCCGGCAATGAAAGCGAGAAAAGGCGGCACGTTCTGGATGGCACCGCTGTATTCTGGGCTTGCTGCCCTGACCGCAAAGAGGACCGTATTTCCTGTTTGAGCCGTCGCAAACACGCCGTCTCTCGTGATATAGGTATAGGCATCGAGATAGCCTCCGACAAAGGCGAGCAAAATGCCCATGAATAAGGAATTGGGAGAAAGCTTCAGATGGTTAAATAGTGACTTAGGCATTTTGGCATCTCCTTTTCTGATTATGTTTTGGCTGGATTCGAGAAATATGCGTGTAAATTGATATAGGAAGATAATTATCTCTATAATGGTATGTGAAGATAAATCCATAAAAAGACAGAAGGAGTGGTTTTGCTTGCATACATTAGGATGGATTGGGACAGGCCAGATGGGGGAATTGATGGCCATGAATTTACTTAAGGCAGGACATAGGGTGCATGTTTACAATCGTACGATCGAAAAAACAGCTACTTTAGTTCATGTTGGAGCTATAGAGACATTAACGGCGAAGGAGATTGTCGAGAAATGCGATATCAGCTTCATCATGCTTTCTGATACAAATGCGGTCAAGGATGTATTAACAAAGGAAGATGGGATTCTTGCAGGCATAACTCCAGGGAAAATTATCGTGGATATGAGTACAATTTCACCAGAGGATTCGCAGATCTTTGCCCAGCTTGTCAGCAAAAAAGGAGGCATTTACCTCGATGCACCTGTTTCAGGTTCGGTCGGTCCTGCGAAAGCTGGCCAATTAGTCATTTTGGTCGGAGGAGATGAAGAGGCAAAAGATCTCTGCCAGCCATACTTTGATCTATTAGGCAAAAAAACCATTCATTTTGGGGAGAATGGCAAAGGAAGTGCGGCTAAGCTTTCCATCAACCTGCTCTTGGGGATTGTTGGCCAAGGGGTTGGAGAAACTCTGTTATTGGCAGAGAAAGCGGGTCTTGAACGAGGAAAAGTTCTGGAGATGATTTCCCAATCAGCGATGAATACCCCTTTATTCGCAGGTAAGAGAGACATGTATGAAACCGAGGAATTTCCTGCTGCCTTTATGCTGAAATTAATGGCAAAGGACTTAGGCTTAATCAAAGAGCAGGCAGACCGGTTGGACGTTGAGCTCCCTCTTGCTGAAGCCGCTAAGGATACATATATTTCAGCCCGGGAAAACGGTGAGGGAGATTCAGACATGGCGGCAGTTTATCTAGAACTGAAAAGGAAAAATAATAAATAGTTAAGCGTATCCTTTAAGGTGTGCCAGCTCATTCTTGGGATAGGTCAAAGCCATGCATCCTTGTGGCGGGCTTATTTAATGATAAGATATGAGGTTCTGTCTTGTGAAGGCTTGCAGGACCTCATTTATAAAGAGGCTAGTAATTTTGGAAGGCTGTTTTCGGATGCCATAAAATGGAGACAGCTTTTTTGCTGTCTCCGTTGTTTAACGAAACCAGCTAATAGGATGTCAATATCTCTCTGTAAAATTCATTTTTTTATATGCTATACTGTTTTTAGGCATACCAAATAACCCTCCAGCTATCTTGTGGAAGGTTTTTCTTTATGTGGTTGGATAACCT
>NZ_PKOZ01000024.1 GCF_002946355.1 Pradoshia eiseniae | reverse complement strand
CATAGCACGCTCCTTAAGGTATTAGTCTAAGTTTACAGTCCCTTATTTTATCTGTCCAACTTAGTGTAGCCTATCCACTTCTTAACTAGTTCATCTATAAGGAAATATTATTTATTTCTTCTAGCAGCTAATTCAGCATTCATTTCTTGTGTGCGTTTCTTATTTAATGGATATAAGAATACTAACACAAGAAGAATTAACGTATAAACAATAGCTGGTACTAAAGTACCTAATGTATGAATACCATTCAAAGTGCTTTCTGCTTGTTGAGCAGCTCCAGCTTGGTATCCTACAGCAGCGATAGCAGCACCACCGATACCACCAGCAACCGCTTGACCTACTTTACGAGAGAAAGAGTAGATAGAGTACACTGTTCCATCTTCACGTAAACCAGTTAATAGCTCATGATAGTCGATAACATCTGTTACGAATGCCCATACAACCGTGTTGAAGAAAGCCGTACCAAACAAACCAACTGCAGCAACAGCTACGAAGCCCATACCTGATAAATCTTTCATAAAGAACAATGCAAAATAGGCAATTGCTGCTAAAGCTAATCCAAAAGAAGAGATTTCTTTCTTACCAAACTTCTTAACAAGTGGTGCAATTAGTGGCATTACCACAAATGCTGCAACAGATGATACAACACCATACACACTTAATGCAGCTGTACTTTCAAAGTAATCTTTGAATAGATAGATGTTAACTGCACCGATAAACATTACATTTGTCATTAATAATAAAGCGGACACTAAAAGCCAAAGTAATGGTTTATTTTTCATTAAACCTTTTACTGTTGCCTTAAAGTTTGAATTATCTTTCGCTTGAGCAGGAGCTGCAATACGTTCAGTTGACATTTTGTAGCATGCCATGTAGCAGCAAATAGAAAGAACACCAAAGATACATGCAGCCATAAACATACGGTTTGCATCTAATTTGTTGTCTACCATTACAATTAGAGGAGCACCAGCATTAATAATCAAGCTTGCTAACATAGAACCAGCTGTTCTCCATGTAGATAATGAAGTACGTTCTTCTGGTTTGTCTGTAATAACAGAAGCCATTGATCCATAAGGAATATTTACTGTACTATATAAAGTTCCCCAAACAATATACGTAACGAATGCCCATGCAAGGTAGAAACCATCACCCATTCCTGGAATCGTCACGAACATTAACACACCTGTAATAACAAGCGGGAATGACATTCTGAAAATCCAAGGTTTAAATTTACCATGTTTGCTTGCTGGTCTAGTATCGATAAAACGTCCCCATGTTACGTCAGCAAATGCATCCCAAAGACGCGCGAACATGAATAATGCCCCTACTGTAGCTGCACTGATACCGAAAATATCAGTGTAGAATACCATTAGGTAAGAACTTACTAGAAAGAAGAAGAAATCGTTACCAAAGTCACCCATCAGGTAACCGATTTTATCTTTCAATCCAAAAGGTTGTGTAGTCGTACTTTTCACGTCTACAACTGCTTCCTTTTTTAATGGTTCACCCATTTTTATTGCCTCCTAAAATATTTTTTGTGATATGACTTTATTGACCTATAAAAATTTAATGTAAGCATTTTTATGTGAATCAACAAAAACAAATACATTCGATTTTGTTCTTCTATAAAATGATTAACAAAAATCAGTGACTCTCTTATTGTTCAATACTTCACATTAGACTTTAAAAAATAATAATCATTAGCATCTTACAAAATAAAGTCAATGAATACTTTTGTTCAGTTTTTCACAAAAAACGTTACGGTTTCATTTAACATACTAGTATACTAGCATATCAACCTACAGCGCGCAACCTTTTTGTGAATTAAATCACATATTAATGTTAATCATTTTCTCCACTAATAAAATACATCCAAAAAATCTACCAACTAAGTCATGATCACTATAGCAAAGAGATTAAAGGATATTTCCTTTGCTTCCTTATATTATTCACTGAGCAATAAGATAGCAACAGGTGAATAATACCAGTGCTACGTTTTCTAATTCATTGATTATTACATATCTTTATTCTTTGATTCATTAACTGTTTAATAAGCTTAAAATATATCGTTTTTTAACAAAAACATCTCCTTCTTCTCTTCCTAAACCCAACATAATGTAAATAATTACCACTTCTGTACACCATCTAAAATATAAACAATAAAAACAGTTCTCTTTAAAACTTCTATGTATAAATAAAGAAGATAACTATAGATCTAGTTATCTTCTTTGACCACAATATTTATTTCTTCCTTCTAGCAGTTAATTCTGCGACCATCTCATCTGTACGTTTTTTGTTCAATGGATACAAGAATACTAAAATCGCTAGAACAATCATATATACAATCGCCGGTACTAATGTCCCTAGCATATGGATACCATCAAGAGTACCTTGTGTTTGTACCGTGCTTGCTGCGTTGTAGCCAACTGCTGCGATGGCAAAACCGCCGATACCGCCTGCAATTGCTTGGCCAATTTTACGGGCAAATGAATAAATAGAGTATACAGTTCCATCTTCACGTAAACCTGTCAATAATTCGTGATAGTCGATAACATCCGTTACGAATGCCCATACAACTGTGTTGAAGAAAGCGACACCGAACATACCAATAGATGCAACTGCTACGAACTGCATGCCTGTTAAATCTTTCATGAAGAATAGGGCAAAGTACGTAATCGCAGATAGGACTAACCCAGCAGATGCCAATTCCTTTTTACCGAACTTTCTTACAAGCGGCTTAATTAACGGCATTGCCACGAATGCTGCGCCTGTTTGTACGACTGCAAAAATACTCAATGCAGCTGCGCTCTGGAAATAATCCTTGAACAAGTATACATTAACCGCACCCATTAGCATTGTGTTCATCATGAATAATAGGGACGCAACTAAAATCCAAAGTAATGGTTTGTTTTTCATTAAACCTTTTAATGTTGCTTTCAAATTACCTTTTTCTTGTGCCTGTACTGGAGCTGCAAGACGTTCTGTTGACATTTTGTAGCATGCAATATAGCAGCAAATAGAAAGAACACCGAAGACACAAGCAGCCATGAACATTCGATTTGCATCTAGTTGGTTATCCACCATTACAATTAGCGGAGCACCTGCGTTAATGATTAGACCAGCTAACATTGCGCCTGCTGTTCTCCAAGTAGATAATGTAGTACGTTCATCCGGCTTGTCTGTAATAACTGAAGCCATAGATCCGTAAGGAATATTTACTGTACTGTATAATGTACCCCATACAATATACGTGACAAAAGCCCAAGCTAGATAGAAACCATCGCTCATTCCTGGAATCGTTACGAACATTA
This sequence comes from Pradoshia eiseniae, assembly GCF_002946355.1. NCBI lineage: Bacteria > Bacillati > Bacillota > Bacilli > Caryophanales > Bacillaceae > Pradoshia > Pradoshia eiseniae. The sequence continues at coordinate 15,536 of NZ_PKOZ01000024.1, read as the reverse complement.
ATACACCTGAAATAACTAGCGGGAATGACATTCTTAAAATCCAAGGTTTAAATTTACCGTGTTTGCTAGCTGGTCTAGTATCGATGAAACGGCCCCAAGTGATATCGGCAAAAGCATCCCAAATACGAGCGAACATGAATAGTGCCCCTACAGTGGCTGCACTAATATGAAAAACGTCTGTGTAAAATACCATTAGATAAGAACTTACTAAAAGAAAGAAGAAGTCGTTTCCAAAGTCACCCATCAAGTATCCGATTTTATCTCTCAACCCAAATGGCCGATGTTTTGGCATTTTCTGTTGAACATCAATAACTGCTTCTTGTTTTAATGGCTCACCCATTTTATTTCTCCTCCATCGCTTAAATATCATTAAATGTAATGGATTAACCGCTCAAACACTTTGTTAAATATTTCACAATCTATAGCAAAAAAATATGCTCATAATTTCACATATTGTATTAAAAATTAATATTGCTCATTGTTTGCAGCCTATTCATAACGAAATGGTCATCATCTCTTTTTGCTCAACAATTCACAATATCTAGTTCGTCAAGTCCATTAACATTTACATTAGTATACTAGCATACCTTTTTAAGCGTAAGCAACCCTTTATTATTTATTGATCTCCAGGTAATATCCTCCATATAACAACAATAGCTTTTGCTGTCCATTTTATAGCGACATAAGAAAAGCACCCCCTATAATTTAGGGGGTGCTTACAGACTCAAGACTTGCCGATATTACATGATACCTAATACGTGGAATACAACACCAACTACGAATAATCCGAGAATCATCACAATTGGTGATACTTTCTTCTTAAGAAGCCACATAGAAAGAAGTGTTAGCAATAAGGCAGATAAGCCAGGAATCAAGCTATCTAAGTTATCTTGTAAAGTCGTTACTTTCACATCAGTTAAGGAAAGACCGCCCGCTTGTTGTTCAAGCGCAGTTTTGATCCCTTCTGACCCAGCAGGGAGGTTTTCCCAATCAATGTAGGCACCTTCGTCAAGCTGAACGGAAGATACGATTGGCGTAAATGTGATGGATACCCAGCGGTTAACTAATGCACCAAGGATGAACATACCAAGTATCGAGGCGCCTTTGGTGATATCTTGAAGCAATCCGCCAGATAAATCCTCTGTGATTTTGGATCCGGCTTTGTAACCAAATTCCTGTGTATAGTAAGTGAATCCCATACGGATAAGGTTCCATAAAACGAAATAAAGGATTGGCCCAAGGATATTACCAGTCATAGCAAGAGAAGCCGCTAGCGCACCAAGGATAGGTTTAACCGTAAACCAGAAAACTGGGTCACCGATACCAGCTAGAGGTCCCATCATACCGACTTTAACCCCTTGAATAGCCGCATCGTCAACCGGTGCTCCATTTGCGCGCTCTTCTTCTAGAGCCAATGTTACACCGAGGATAGGTGAAGCTACATATGGATGAGTATTAAAGAACTCCAAGTGACGTTGCAGGGCAGCAGAACGTTCTTCTTTTGTTTTATATAACTTTTTGATGGCAGGAATCATTGCATATGCCCAACCACCGTTTTGCATACGCTCATAGTTCCAAGAGCCTTGGATGAACGTTGAACGCCACCAAATAGAAATACGATCTCTTCTTGATAAAGTCAATTTTTCCATTTTCCTGTCCTCCTCCTTATCAATAATCATCAATAATGGCGCCTAATGGATCTCCCATATTGCCGTTTCCGCCATTACCTGAACCGCCTTGTTTAGAAAGAGCTAAATAGATGAGTGCAAGAGCTACACCGATAGCACCCAATCCAATAAGTGTGATTTCTGAAATAGTCGCTAATACGAAACCAATTGCAAAGAATGGCCATACTTCTTTTGTCGCCATCATGTTAATAACCATCGCATAACCTACGGCTACAACCATGCCGCCACCGATTGCCAAACCGTCTGTTAACCACATTGGCATAGATTCAAGCAATCCGCGAACCGGTCCTGCACCAATGGCAACAATCAATCCAGCTGGGATTGCAATACGCAAACCTTGCATGCAGATTGCGGCAATGTGCCAAAATTCAACTACTCGGATATTTCCTTCTTTAGCTGCAGCATCCATAAAGTGAACAAACGCTGTCGCAATTGTACGGCAAATGATTGTCAATAATAGACCTGCAACTGCAAGAGGTACAGCAATCGCAATTGCAGAAGAAATTCCTGCTTGTCCTTGTCCGCTTAAAACTAAGATGATAGCAGATGCAACTGATGCCAGCGCAGCATCCGGTGCTACAGCAGCTCCAATGTTAGCCCAACCTAAAGCGATCATTTGAAGCGTACCGCCTAAGATAAGACAAGGTACGAGTTCTCCTGTAACTAAGCCGATTAGCGTACAAGCAATGATTGGCTGATGGAAGTGGAATTCATCTAAGATTCCTTCAACACCAGCTAAAAATGCTACGAAAAGGACTAATATTATTTGAATAATAGTCAATTCCATGATGATTCATCCTCCCTTTTTCTGATCCTCATGATTATTTTTGTTTATTTAGCTCTTCCTGAGCCTTCTTGATAATTTCATCCATATTGCCTTTTGAATCATTCGGAACTTTGCGTACATCGAATTTCAAACCAAGTTCTTTTAGTTTTGCAAAAGCATCAATATCATCTTGGTTGAATGCCAGCACCTTGTTAGGTTGAACCTTACCAGGTGAGTGTGCCATAGAACCAACATTGATTGTCTCCAATGGGACGCCTCCTTGAACCGCTCTAAGTGCATCTTGAGGGTTTTCAAAAAGAAGCAATGCGCGTTGACCGCCGAAGTGTTGGTCATCTTTAGCAAGTTCAATCATTTTATGTACAGGTACAACATGTGCTTTTACACCCGGTGGTGCAGCTTGTTGGATTAATTTCTTACGAAGATCATCCTTGGATACTACATCAGATACAACGATGATACGTGTAGGCTGTGTCGTTTTGGTCCAAGCTGTCGCCACTTGTCCATGAAGCAAACGAGAATCAATACGTGCCAGCACATATTCAAATTTACCAGGAGCGCCCGCTGCATTTACCTGCTGATTAGCCGGTGCAGCCGTTTCTTTAGGTTCTAACTCTTCAGGTCTTACCTTAACTCCTTCTTTAGCAGTTCCAAGAATATGAGCAGCAATCTCTTGTGCTGAGTTCATTGAAAAACGTGAAGCAAAAGCTTCAATCAGCATTGGCAAGTTCATGCCAGCAACGATTGCCCATTTATCCTTGTGATCTTCAAACAAGCTGTTGGCTTGATTAAACGGTGTACCACCCCAAAGATCGACTAAGAATAATACTTCATCTTGGTTATCGAAAGATGCGATTGCTTCTTTCATTTTGGCTTTTACATCATCCGGTCCTTCACTAGGCATCAATGTAACAGCTTTTACATTTTCTTGTGCTCCAAAGATCATCTCTCCAGATTGCAAGATACCACTAGCAAATTCACCATGACTAGCAATGATAATCCCTACCATCTTTTTACCTCCTATTATTATTATTTCAATCAAACACAGTAAAACACGCCCCATGTTTTACAGGAGATGTTTTACGACTACCAAAAGCGTTTACATTATCGACCAGAAAACATTCATCATAAGCCGATAAAATGAAGTTGCAGATCAATAATCCCTTCCTTATCATCCAGCTATATTTTTTACTCATGTCTGGTTGCTAATAACATGTAAAAAATAATGTCGATTGTTTAGAATTATCTTTCAAAAACTTCATAGTGATTATATCATTCTGAATAATTGAGTATCAAGCATAATTTTTCTGAATGCCAATGCCTCAATCAGATCAAATTTTCTCAATATTTTAAAGGTTTTGTCGACACTTAATGCAGCATGAATGTATAAATGAAACTGCATAAACACCGTATATGAAATTTTAGGAAAACGCTATCATCATATAATTTATTCTATAATCATCATTTTATTCATAAACAAAAAGACAAGCGGTTAACTTGTCTTTTGAATGAGATATCATGACCTTTTTAACATACTTCTCATACTGCGTTTAACCACATCAAAGAAGCTTAACGATTGAACCATATGGTTCTCATCAACATATTCACGAATAGCCCGCAAAACTCTTTTGGCATCTTTAGAAGAAAACGTATAGGTTCCATTGCGCTTCGTTTTGATAGCATATCGAGGAATCCATTTTCCTTTGAACATAATAGAAGCAATCACATAATCAACTTCTTCCCACGGAATTTGAATAAATTTCCGAGCATCACGTTCATTGTAAAATTCAAACCCTTTGTCTCCTATCATAATTTTACCGTATTCAGGAAGACCCGCGTGTGAGGTTGCACCAATAACTAAGTCAACTTTTGTATTGAGTGATTGAACCATTTTACATACTCCATTTCTCTCTTTTATACCCATCATTATACGCATACTTTGGCTATAAGCCAAAATCTTTTTTTCAAATAAGAAAATAGTGGATTAAGCGATAATCATTCTGACTATAGATATAAGCCTGCTAAAAAACAGCTCGTATTCTATCCTTCTATCGTATGTTAGATGAGAGTAAAATTGAAAAAAAAGGCCCGGGTTTCTATTGGACAGCGACAGTTTTTTCTTGGAGTTGAATCGAGTGACTTATTTTCAAGCGTTATACCCGCTTCACAATTTCCACGACACATTCAACATGCGATGTCTGTGGGAACATGTCCACAGGCTGAATATATTTCGGGCGGTATGCTTTGCCCATATACTCAAGATCTTTCGCCAGTGTAGAAGGGTTGCAGCTTACATAAACAATTCGTTTTGGAGCTGTCTTTAGGATTGTATCCATCAATTTCTTATCGAGTCCGCTTCTTGGCGGGTCGACGACAACAATATCAGGACGGAAGCCTTCCTTTGTCCATTTTGGCATGATGTCTTCTGCCTTGCCGACCTCATAGCGGACATTGTCCATGCTATGGCGCTTTGCATTTTGGATGGCATCCTCAATCGATTCAGGGATGACATCCATGCCGCGGACTTCCTTGCAGCTATCAGCAAGCCAAAGTCCGATTGTTCCAACACCACAGTAGGCATCCACGACTTTTTCATAGCCTTTCAGCTTGGCCGCCTTTTTCACTTCATCATAGAGCTTGACTGTTTGGACTGGATTCAGCTGGAAGAAGGTGCGTGCTGAGAGCTCATAGCTTAAATCTCCAAGCTTCTCCTCAATCGCTTCTTCTCCCCAGAGATGAATCGTTTTCTCTCCGAAGACTAGCGGGGTATTTTCCTTATTGACGTTCTGAACGATGGAAACGACTTCCGGAAGGTGCTTGTTAATCTGTTCGATGATTTCGCGTTTCTTCGGAAGCTTTTCGGAGATCGTGATGATGACGACTTGAACCTGGTCGGAAGCAAAGCCGACGCGGGTTACGACGGTTTTGACAATGCCGCTTTTTTTCTTCGTATCATAAGCAGGGATTCCGAGCTCCTTCAGAATGCCAAGCACGGTCCGAGTAACCTTGTTCGTCGCCTCATGCTGAACCATACAGTTTTCAATATCAATCAAGTTATGGCTGTTTGCTGCATAGAGACCGGCAATCAGCTCTTGTTTGTCGTTCGTTCCGACCTGGAATTGGTTTTTGTTGCGATAATTCCATGGGTTTTCCATACCAATCGTCGGGCGGATGTCCACATTGCTCGCATTGAAGCGGCTGTGGCGCTCTAACGATTGAATGACAATATCACGCTTTTCACGCAGCTGCTGGCCATATTCGAGGTGCTGCAGCTGACACCCTCCGCATACATCATAAACAGGGCAGGGCGGCTTGACGCGGTGCGGGGACGCTTTTTTGATTTTCTTTACGAGCCCTTCCGAATACTTCGGATGGGTGTTCGTAATCTTGACTTCTACGACTTCCTCGGGCAGTGCGCCGGGCACGAAAACGACCTGTCGTTTATAGTAGCCTACTCCCTCCCCATTAATGCCGAGGCGTTTTATTGTCAGCAATATTTCTTGTCCTTCACGGATGTTTGCTGCTTGTTGCTTCATCTTAATTCCTCCGTTTTTCGATGCTTCTCCATAAGTAAAGCGAGGCGTAGCTCAAATAGGGATGCCACGTTTCGCTGAATTGATTCATTTCATCCATTGTCGGCTTTTTCTCGAGATTGTATAGCAGCTTTATAGCATTTTGGATGCCGATATCGGCTTTTGGGAATAGGTTAGGACGGCCGAGACCAAAGAGCAGGAAGTTCTCTGCTGTCCAGCGCCCGATCCCGCGAATCTTAATAAGCTCATCTATAATGGCTTCATCGCTCCACTCACGCATCCCTTCAAGGTCCAGTTCACCACTTGCCACCTTCTCGGATAAGCCAATCACATATTCTGCCTTGCGGGAGCTGAATTTAAGAGTGCGCAGTTCCTCGACTGTCAATCCGGCCGCTCGCTCAGGTGCCGGATAAAACCAGACACCCTCCTTTTCAAATCCGTACGTATGCACGAAATCCATCGTCAGCTTTTGGGCAAAAGCCATGTTCAATTGCTGATGGATAATGTTTTTCACAAGGCAGCCATATAAGTCAAACTCCAGGATCAACGGTGTCCCGCGATGCACTTCGAATATATCCTTCAGCTCGCTTTCGCCAAAGTGGGCATGGATATGTGACAAAGGAAGATTCCACTGGAAGATGTCCGCAAGCCTATTCATTGCTCGCTCCTGCTCCGCTTCCCCGCTGATAACGAATGTCGGTGCATCAACGGTGCCAACCCCCTGTACCCTGTACACGTATGGCTTCCCGTCTATTAGCAAGGGGACCTTAATCAATCGATTGATTGGATCAATTTCATGCAGCGGGTCGAGGCTAATCCGCTCTAAGACTAGATCAAAATTATACGGTCCTTCAATCTGAATGCTTTCCTTCCACATATCCATCTCCCCCTTATACATGAATAGTCCCGTTATTATAACAGGTTTTCCTGCCCAATGCGTACATGTTCAGCTTATGCCTTCGCGCGTTTCGATTTGTCGCTTTTTCAGGACCGCCTTAATGGCTGTGTAGCTTATTTTATCGGGAAGAGCCTCCTTGATTGGCTTCAACAATTCACTGCCTGTCTCATTGAGGACCGCGAGTATTTGTTCCTCTTCATCTGCCGTGAAAAAGTAAGACCAGTCCAGCTCCATCCCTTCATCGAGACATCGGAATAAATGGGACTCAATCGTCTGTATGGAAAGGTCTCGCTTTTCGGCCATTTCCTTGAGGCTCAATCCGATTTTATACAATTCATACGTATCCAAATGGGAGTTCTTCACAGCTGCCTTCGCCTTCTTCGCTGGCTTTTCTGCCTCAGTAATCGTCTTTGCCTCATATTCATTCTCAGCAAGAAAAACGCCAATCGCCTGGATAAAGCGATTCCCATATTTCTCTGCCTTCTGCCTGCCGACACCCTTCACATCGAGGAATTCGTCACTCGTTGCCGGCTGCTTGGCACACATATCACGCAATGCTTGGTCTGAGAATATCAAGTATGGCGGTACCTTCTCTTCCCCAGCAATTTCTTTCCTGAGAGAACGCAGCTCCTCGAATAGCGGGTCATCAAGCGCAACGCTCGAGATGCGAACCGCCTCCTTCCTCATGACGCTCTTCTTGCCGAGGAGGACCTCCTTCCCCGACTGAGTTACATAAAGTAGAGGGAACTGCCCGCCTGTGATGCCGATATATTGCTCTGATGTAAGGAAGTCAATCAAGTCTCCTACATCCTTCGCTGACTGCTGTTTCAGGAGCCCATAGGTTGGAAGCCGGTCGAAGTTCTGCTCAAGCACCTTCTTATTCGCAGAACCGGTCAACACCTGCGCTACCATCATCTTGCCGAAGCGCTCTCCCATCCGAATGATGCAAGAGAGTACCATCTGCGCTTCCTTCGTCACATCTACTGAACTCCGCTCATCAAGGCAATTGGAGCATCTGCCGCAGTCATCCGCCTCTCCCTCACCAAAATAATGAAGAATAAAAGCCTGGAGACAGCCCTGCGTATGGCAATAGTCACGCATTTGGTACAGCTTTTTCAGCTCAGCTTCTTTATGTCCCTCATCTCCTTGGGACTGATCAATCAAGAACCTTTGCACCTGCACATCCTGCTCTGAATGCAAGAGAAGGCAATCACTTGGGAGCCCATCACGGCCGGCACGGCCAGCCTCCTGATAATAGCCCTCCATATTCTTCGGCATTTGAGCATGAATCACATAGCGGACATCAGATTTATCGATTCCCATGCCAAAGGCATTTGTTGCAATCATGACCGTTATTTCATCACGCAAGAAACGGTCCTGCTCAAGCTCCCTTTCTTCTGCCGACAGCCCAGCATGATAACGGCCTGCGGCTATTCCTTTTTGACGGAGCCGCTCATACAGATGGTCGACTGTCTTACGAGTCGCGCAATAAATAATGCCCGAGACCGATTGATTCTTCTTCACGTACGCATCAATGAACTTCTGCTTATTCTGCCCCTTGATGACCTGGAAGCTTAAGTTGCTGCGTTCAAATCCGGTAAGAACGGTATTCTCTTCAGCTATGTCGAGCGCCCTCCGGATATCCTCCTGTACACGCGGCGTGGCTGTCGCTGTCAGCGCCAGTACGACTGGACTTGAATCCAGCTGGCCCGCGAGCGATTGAATACGCAAATAGCTTGGGCGGAAGTCATGGCCCCATTGTGAAATACAGTGCGCTTCATCAACCGCAATCAGGTCAACCGGCAATCGGCGAATTTCTTCCATGAACGCATGGCTCTCAAGCCGCTCCGGTGCAAGATAAAGGAGCTTATAGGCACCATATTGAACATCCGACAGCCGGTCATTCACTTCCTGTGAGCTTAGGGAACTATTGATAAATGTGGCGGGGATGCCAACCTGGTCGAGTGCATCGACCTGGTCCTTCATAAGAGAGATTAAGGGAGAGATGACGAGGGTAACACCCGGAATGAGCAAGGCCGGTATTTGATAGCATATCGATTTCCCGCCGCCTGTCGGCATGATGCCAAGCGTATCGGTTCCATTCAAGACCTGTTCAATGATCTTCCTTTGACCGTCCCGGAATTGTTCATAGCCAAAATGCTTCTTTAACAGAGAACTAGCTTCTCCAAGCATGTCCATTTTTCTCCTCCATTCACTATTAGATGTATCTTTTTATTATAGCCTAATTCAATCAATCTGCACTAGCACAGCAAACAAAAGACAGCACTCTATTCATTATTTGTCAGTAAATACTCTTCATTCTGGCCCCTTTATCGGTTTATCATTTTCATGCTGACAATTTGAACATTTCAGCTGTACCTCCCCCGTAATAGAGCATTCCTCTAAAAAAGCTAAAAGCTGCAGAATCACATCTGCAGCCTAATTTTCTTATACTCTATTAATCACTATCTTCTTCTCATTCGCACTCTCAATGCCTGCTTCAATGAGACGAATAACAGCCAAACCTTCTTCGCCAGTCACAGGAACGGTACCTCCATCACGGATGGCAGCCGCTACTTGCCTAAAGTAGTCAGCATAATTGCCTTTTGCAACCTCGATTTCCTCCCTTGTTCCATCTGGCTTCACAAATATACTTACACGGTTTTCATCCCGTTTTCCGTATTCCTCATCATTCGGCATGATGCCCGCTTGCAGCTGTGCCTCTTGCGGGTCATGCCCGCAAATGATATAGGACCCTTCGGAAGCATGGATGGAGAAGCGCGGTGTTTGAGCAGAAACTAAAGTCCCGCCGCGAATAAGTATGCTTCCTTTTTCATATTCAAGGACGACATGAAAATAGTCGGTTGCCTTTGCTCCTTCGCGCTGTTTTTGCATATTTCCGTAGATCGCATATGGTTCTCCCCAAAGACATAAGGCTTGGTCAAGCATATGCGGAGCAAGGTCATAGAATACTCCGCCCCCAGCGATATCCGCTTCCTTCCAGCGGTCGCGAACCTCTTTAGGGTAGCGGTCCCAGTTCATTTCAATCGTATGTACAGTGCCTAGTTTTCCTGAGTCAATCAGACTCTTAACGGTCAAATAATCACCATCCCAGCGACGATTTTGGTAAACGCTCAAGACAGTATTATGCTCTTTTGCAAGTGCGATTAATTCTTCACCTTCCTCAACCGTCACAACGAATGGTTTCTCCACGATTAAATGTTTACCGGCCATAATCGCTGCTTTTGCCAGAGCATAGTGAGTTGGTGTCGGCGTGGAGATGATGACCAATTCAATTTCAGGCAATTCCCCAAGCGCCTTCTCAAGCGAATCGAAAACCGGAACATCTCCTGCCTGAGAGCGAATTTTCTCAGGCTCGCGCACGACGATAGCGGATAATTCAAACTCCTCCATGTCTTGGATAAACGGTGCATGGAACTTGGAACCCGATAGCCCAAATCCAATGATAGCTGTTTTGATTGGTTTCATCTGTTTGATTCTCCTATCCTTCTTATTTATGAATAATCCATCCCTAAAAATTCCCGCTAGTTCATCAATTAGATTGATTATTCATTAACCTTTTCTACTTAAAATTATATTTTAAAATACCTTTTTCTGCATCGATAATGTAAAAAATACAGGTAAACCCTTATAAAGGAGTTACCTGTATTTTTGCTGGTATAACTATATTGGCAGCTAACTAACTTTTTAAGTCAGACGGTTCCTTTTTCTTCTGACCGCTGATTGGCAGCTCATCAAGACTCTTAAATGTATAGCCCCGCTTCTTCAAGTCAGTGATTGCCTTCCCAAGCGCCTCTGCATTATCCTTCGATACGGAATGCAGCAAAATGATTGCTCCCGGATGCACCTGCGCCATAATATTATCATAAGAATATTTCCATCCTTTTTGGCGGTTTACGTCCCAATCAAGGAATGCAACAGACCAAAGGATATGTTTATACCCTAGGTCATTACTCAATTGAAGTGTTCTTTCACTGAAGATTCCGCGTGGCGGGCGCATGTACTTCATTTCTTTTTGGCCGGTCAGCTCTGCCGTCTTTAATTTGACCGTATCAAGTTCTTCCTTTAACTTCTCATCCGATACTTGGGTAAAGTCAGGATGATTCCAGGAATGGTTCCCAATAATATGTCCCTCTTTTACCATCCGCTTCACGAGCGGTTCTGCAGTTTTTAAGTAATGTCCCGTCACAAAGAAAGCAGCGGGAACCTTGTGTTCCTTAAGTGTGTCCAAGACTTTTTCCGTATACCCATTCTCATAGCCGTTATCAAAGGTGAGATAAATATCCTTCTTAGACGTATCAGCTTTATAAATGGCCCCATACTTCTCAACAATAGCATTGTACTTAGGACCAGCATCCGCCGGCTCTTCATTCTTGCTTTTGTTAAAGCCCCAATCATACCGAACATTTGAGACGGCATGCACCGTGCCAAGGCATAACCCAAATGTCATCAAGAACGCAAAACAAGTGATGATCGACTTTTTCACCTATGTCCCTCCTATTCGCAAAAATTTAGTCGGTTTATTTTTCGCTTAAGGACAGGATTTATACTATAAAAAAAGCCTAAAGCACTTAGGCTTCAGGCTCTGCATCCGGACGATTCTTAAAGCTTTGGAATTTCTCCTCAATGGAGTCGACCATTTCAATCAAGCGATCAATATCTTCCACATCTGTTGTCTCCGGTTCCATTTGGTTCAGTACCTCAATAAATAATTCAAGGCGGTCTCTCAAGTATCTTACTTGGTCTTCTTTATTATAAATCGGTGTTGTCACGCGTAATCCGACTCCTTTCAATAAATCCTATCCTAAACGATAATGCTCCCAACTGCAACAGAAAAACAGGCTTCAACCATCTGTTAATGGTTGAAGCCCACACTTTCAGCTCGGACGAACAGCGGCATTGAATTCAAATGAAGCATGATCCTGAATCGGAATCCAGGCACCGATCCCTTGTGAGGTCACATTCTTCACGATGATTTCACGCTTGCTCCCCTTTAAGACGAGATAGACCTCTCCATATGTCACCTTCCCCTTCTCGTTAATGGCAGGCGCATAGGTGTATAAATAGCCAAGTCGTTTGGGCGGGATATTATATACGCGATCCTTCTTCGTACCTGCTCCCACTACCGTTTCAAATGCAAGCGGCAGCTTGGAATTGGCTGAAGCGCTCATGAGCATCATCTTTTGCACATCTCCGCTAGATGGAATCTTCGCAGTCAAGCCGCCTTTAACCACCTTCTGCGTTTCTTGAACATAGTGAATTTGAAAATTCCCATTGCCCCCCCGATTATCATAGAAATTCGTATTGATTTTCTGGTATTCCCAGTTTGGCGATGTCTCCATGGATTCATAATTAAGCGCCCATTTCCCTAGATAAACCGTTGCTCTATACCAAAAAGCGACAGGGTTTGTTCCAATATTCGTTTCATTCAGCATATGGATCAGTTCAGGGTTTTCAATTTTGACATTACTGGAATTTAGCAGCTGCTTCGAAAGATCGCTAGGCTCTAAAGTTGGAATGTCCTGACTCACATTCGGATACGTATTCTCTTTATTGATAGACAAAACAGAGTCTGGGATCTTATATTTTGCCTGAACATCTTTGGATTCGGGCTGCTTTACGGGAGGAGCCGCGAAATTTTCCGATGGAACGAGAAAAAGCATCAATGCGGACAATAAAATAAACGCACTCTTTTTCATGCATGGAACTCCTTTCATAATCAACAAAAGGCTTCATTGACAAAGCCTGCCTAGAAGAATTTGTGCCCTTATTTTCTGTCAACAATAACAGTTCTATACAGGATTAATATTTTTCCATATACGCAGCTTAAAGATGAAATGATTTGTAATGATATTGTAAAATTCAGAATATTTACAATAATAAGTGCGCATGCTATAATGGTCTTAACTAACAGCAAAGGAGGCGAAATCACTAACCAGCAAAAACCACTGGGAGGAATGCTTATCGAAACAATCCTCACGAAGCAAAAGCAAGTTATCGATTTCGTCAGTTTGCAACAAAGCCGCGGACCACTAACCCTGAAAAGGCGGTGAGCTATAGCCAGATACTCGGTATACACGATTATCATTTTATAGCAAAGGCTTTTCTTATGAATGTATGAAGCACATAAAGGGCTCTGAACACGCATATATGCGCCTCGGAGCCCTTTTTACGTTCTTTATATCAAATAAAATCCTAGCCCCATCAGCACGTAAGCAGCAAGCAGCGTCAACCCTTCAAACCAATTTGATTCCCCATCATTCGTGATGACGATCATCAAGAGAACCGACAAGGCCATCGCCACTAGTTCAGGGAGCGTAAAGACAAGCGGCATTTGCTTTTCAAATAAGAAGGAAACAAGCACAAGCACTGGTGCAACGAACATTGCGACCTGAAGCGTCGAACCAACGGCTATTTCTACGGATACATCCAATTTATTTTTAACCGCAAAGATAATCGCAGACGCATGCTCAGCGGCATTTCCGACAATCGCGACGATAATAACCCCGATGAACAGCTCTGTCCAACCGAGCTGCTCTCCGACGGTCTCAAACGTATGGACCAAATTCTCAGATACATAAGCGACCGCAAATGTAGATAACGCCAAAACAATGATTGCTTGCCACTTCCCCCATTCTGGTACCTCCTCCTCTTCTCCAAAAGCTTGCCCGTCATCTTGCCGGCTATATACCCCGCGGTGCGTAACGAGCTTAAAGAAGAGCGCGGCAATGTAGAGAAGAATCAGTATAATTGAAATCCCTGCACTTAGCACCATTTGTTTATCCGCTTCAATCTCTCCGGCAAACACCTCTGGAATAATAAATGCGATCAAAACGCCAAATGTCATCAAGCCTGCATTATGGCGAGCATCAAAGACATTGAATTTCTGCCTTTTATATTTCAAACCGCCAACAAAAAAGGAAGCACCGGTCACAAGAAGCAAATTGCCTATGACGCTGCCTGTTAATGAGGCAAGCACAATACCGATGAGCCCTGCTTTCAGTGAAAAGATGGAGATGATCAGCTCAACTGCATTACCAAACGTCGCATTCAGCAAACCGCCAATCCGCGGTCCAGTTATAATGGCCAAACTCTCAGTCGCCCTCCCCATGAAACTTGCAAGTGCGATAATGGTCAAACAGTAAATGGCAAACATGAGCAAGCTTGGCCAACCTAATAGTGAACCCGCTATTGACAGCGGCAATCCGATGATGATTAAAATGAGAAAGATTTTATGTCCCATGACAGTCTCCTTAGAAAAAAATTTTGATAATTGCCAATGTTCCTATTGCTAAAATTGAGAAAGAATCTTAACATTTATTTCAGACTGAAATTAGGAGCAAACTAAATGGATACACGCTATGAAAAAATACGTTTTTGGTCGCTCATTATCCTTGTTGGAGTTTCTGGCTTTTCACAAGGGATGCTGCTTCCGCTCATTTCCATTATTTTCGAGCAAGATGGGGTCAGTTCTTCCATGAACGGGCTAAATGCAACTGGGTTATATCTTGGAATATTATTAATTTCCCCGTTCATGGAAATCCCATTACGGAAATTTGGCTATAAACCACTTATTATGTTTGGCGGTTTAACGGTTGTGTGCGCCTTTCTCTTGTTCCCGTTCCTGGATTCATTTTGGTTTTGGTTCATCCTGCGCATGATAATCGGAATCGGCGACCATACCTTGCACTTCACTACCCAAACATGGATAACAGCATTCACACCAATGCAAAGAAGAGGAAGAAACCTGGCAGTCTACGGGCTTTCCTTCAGCCTTGGCTTTGCAGCAGGTCCGCTCTTAGCCAATTTGCTTGAGATCAATCGCTCTCTTCCATTCATGGTAGCATCATCCATAAGCCTTCTGGCATGGCTGACGGTCTTCCTCCTTAAGAATGAACATCCCGAAGAGGATACGGAGGGCGCAAGCTTTCTTGGCACGCTCCGCCGCTTTAAAAGAGTTGCGAAGTATGCATGGGTTGCATTCCTGCCGCCATTTGGCTACGGGTTCCTTGAGGCGTCATTAAATGGAAATTTCCCTGTTTACGCTCTAAGGATGGATTTAGATGTCCAGCAGGTTTCTTTGATCTTGCCGGCCTTTGCAATAGGCAGTCTTGTCTCCCAAATTCCGCTCGGTATTTTGAGTGATACAATAGGGCGCAAGCGTGTCCTCCTGCTAGTTCTTACGGGGGGCTCAGCCACCTTTCTCGCCGCCGGTTACATTGAACAATCGGCAGTCGGGCTTTTTGCCGCCATCTTCATCGCTGGTATGTTTGTCGGTTCGACCTTCTCACTCGGCATGAGCTATATGACAGACCTTTTGCCTGCACAGCTTTTGCCGGCGGGCAACATCATTTTTGGCGTTGTTTTCAGTATCGGAAGTATTTCCGGCCCATTTTTCGGCGGACTCGCCATCCAATACATGCCTAACGGAAACTTCCTGCTGATTCTTGGTCTGATGCTGGCTCTCGTAATCATTGCCGTCAGTTTGTTCCAGCCAAAAAATGAAACCGAAAAAAAAGGTATGCAATCCTCCCTTGAACTGCACCCCGAATAGTGGACACTTTAAAAAAAGTGGACCCTATTCGGGGTTTTCCTATTCTCTTTCAGGAAAA
>NZ_PKOZ01000023.1 GCF_002946355.1 Pradoshia eiseniae | reverse complement strand
CACGGAAGTTAAGCTCGCGCGCCGATGGTAGTTGGGGCCGCGCGTCCCCTGTGAGAGTAGGACGTTGCCGGGCAAGCAGAAACCAGTTCAGTTTTGAGCTGGTTTTTTTGTGCATTTACGATATGGGTAAAATTGTTATTGTAAGGGACTTATTGTATCACATAGATGTGCATATCACCCACCGAGTTTAGAGCCTAGTAATTAAAGGAGTTCAAACAAAGGACGTCGAAGTGTTTATGGAAAGTATAGATTATTATAGGAGTTTTACTATGCAAATGTGGGAGCAAAGGATTATACGGACGGACAGAGGCTCTATTGAAGTTTTTATCAAAGGGGAGGGATTGCCAGTTTGCGTCACCCATCATTATTCAGCGTTTAATCATACCGGTGATTACTATGCAGATATATTTACGGATAAAAATAAAGTCGTTCTCGTGAACTTAAAGGATGCTGGAAACTCGGACAAACCGAACCATGCGTATGAATTAAGCATGATTGATGCTGTGTTGGATTTAGAAGAGGTAAGAAAAAAGTTAGGCTATAAAGAGTGGATATATGCAGGGCATTCAACAGGAGGGATGATTGGTATTCTATATGGAATCCATTATTCAACTTCCTTAAAAGCATTGATTTTAACAGGTACAGCGGCTAGAGAATATAGTTCATCAAATAAATGTGTATACAATGTTAATCACCCCCATTTTAAGAGGATGCAAGATTTATTGGAATTGTTAAAGCAACCGAATATGCATGAAGAAGAGAGATCTCTTTTATTAAAAGAAAGAACGCAGCTATCTTTGAGGAAACCAGAGAACTATGAGAAGTATTTTTCTAAGGATATAGCGAAAAGGATTGTCCCTTCCAGGTTGGATTTTTTCAGTCGGGAGGCCCTCATTTTTGATGTGACCCGTCAGTTGTCTAAAGTTCGGACAAAAACGGCTATTCTATGTGGGAGTTATGATGTTCAGTGTCCTTTGGAGTTTTCCGTTGAATTAAGCCAAGCTATTCCTGATGCCAGTTTAAATATTTTTTTAAATAGCAATCATTATCCTCACTTGGAGGAAAGAGATACTTTCAAGCGAGTAATCTATAATTTCTTGAAAGAGTTAGAGGAGTGAGTGCAGATGGCAAAACCAGTCGTTGAGATTCATGACTACGATACAAGCTGGACTGATCAATTTGAGAGGGAGAAGCAAAGGGTTGAAGGGACCCTTGGCCATCAGGCCCTGGCAATTGAGCATATTGGGAGCACATCAGTGACAGGAATGCCGGCTAAACCGATTATTGATATTATGGCTGGTGTCAGTGATTTGGAGAATGCTTTGTCGTTCGTAAAACCTCTTCGTGAGATTGATTATGAATATGTTCAAAACTCATCATTTAAAGATCGGTTCTTTTTTCGCAAGGGATTATGGAGACAAGGAACCTGTCATTTACACATATGTGAGTATGATGGGTATGAGTGGAGGGATAAGCTGCTGTTTCGTGATTATCTTCGAACAAATCCAAAGGCAGCAGCTGAGTATGCCTCCTTAAAACAACAGCTTGCAGCGAAGTATACATATGAAAGGTCTACTTATACAAAGGAAAAGGAGCCATTCATTAAGCGAATACTGATGAAGGCCCGTTTAGAAATTGAATAGTTCTATCTAAAAAATATGCTGAAGGGGTGATGGCTTGATTTTACATACAGAGGTCATTGGGGAAGGTGAGCCGCTAGTATTTCTCCATACTGGGCTTCAAACAGGAATGACGGATTTTAATTATCAGAGAGAGTACTTTAAGAACAAGTATAAAGTAATTCTGCCTGATTTAAGAGGGCATGGTAAATCTGAGGCTAACTCTATTACGAAAGAGTTCTTTGAGGTTTCTGCTCAGGATCTCGAGGAAACACTCATGCATATTGGTGTTACTTCCGTTCATATTGTAGGGTGCTCATTAGGTGGTTTGGTCGGTCTATGTTTTGCGAAAAGGTTCCCTCATCGTGTGAAGAGTTTAACGCTCTCAGGTATTATGGCTGAAAAACCGGAAAACTGGCTGGAGCAGCATAGGTTAGAGGTGGAGAGTCAGCGACAAATGCTAGAAAATGAGAGTGTTGTGAGTTATTTCGATGGGTTACATCAATCTGATTGGAAACAGTTTCTCGTCTTTGCTCAAGATGAGGAGTGGTATCCATTTGAGATCACAAAAGATTTGACTGGGATTCAATCGCCTATTTTGTATATGGTAGGTGAAGGAAATGATTCCGAATGCAGGAGCGCTTTGCTGTATCAGTCCATGCATGAAAATATCCATGTAGCCATCATCCCTTTTGCTGCTCATCTGGTACATGAGGAACAAGCCGGCATCTATACGGAAGTGCTGCGGGAGTTTTTAGGAAAAGTAGATATGCCGGATAAGACCATAATTTAGGAGGGAACCTTTGTTTATAAAAATATATGAATACGATATCCGGGGAGATAGAGAAGCTCTGTTCCTAAGTATCCAGGAGAAGGCAGCCTCCATTTATCAGGCACATATGAATTGTGAAGTAATGCTTTTGAAAAGCTTAGAGGATAAAACAAAATGGTTAGAGATATCTCGGTATAACAGTCAGGATGACTATTTAAATGGTATGAAAAGGGTGAATGAGGTGCCAGCTATTCAATATTTATTTAAAGAATTCAAGTCCTGCTTAGTCTCAGATATATTGGATATACAAGAGCAAAATTACTTGATGAAATTACGAATATAAATAATTTGTACGCCTTCTATCTATCAGAACGTATAAATTCAAATAATAAGCCGATCAGCAAACCCTTTCTTTCCTTTTCTTTTCCCTTTAGCAATCCCCAAAAATGGGATACACTAAGGGTGAGTTATTTAAGCAAGAGAGGAAGAGTAGTATTGGCAAAGCCGAAGAAGCAGCGTTTTGAGCTGATGGATAATGAGACGATCGATGCGTGTTTAGATCGGATGAAAAGAGAAGGATATTTTCCGGTGAAACGGGTGGAAAAGCCGATTTTCCAGGAAGTGATTTCTGAAGGGAAAACGGAATATGTTCCAGTTTCGAGGCAAATTATCTTTGAAGGAAGGTTAATTGAGCAGTAAAAACGAACGTTTTTATATTGATAACGAGAAACGTTCGATTATCAGTTGACAGTTAAAAGTTCAGATTGTTAATATGGATACGAACATACTATATAAACCTATATGCAATGATTCTCTCATATAATAGCGGGGATATGGCTCGCGAGTTTCTACCCAAAGACCGGATAAATTTTTGGACTATGAGGGAAAGCACATTTCTCAAGACACTTGTGAGGTAAGCATTTCCTGTGTTTGGGATGCTTATGGCATGGCTATTTAAGCTGTGTGAGCTGCTTTCTCTTTTTAGAAAGTGTGTTCATGCAGCTTTTTTATATGGAGAGGAGATAATAATAATGAACCCTCAGGTTGGAGTCATCATGGGAAGTATTTCAGATTGGGATACGATGAAGCATGCTTGTGAAATTCTTGAGATGTTTGGTGTGGAGTATGAGAAGAAGGTTGTATCGGCCCACCGGACACCAGACCTCATGTTTGAATATGCAGGGAGTGCCCGCCATAGAGGCTTGAAGGTAATCATCGCGGGAGCGGGCGGTGCGGCCCATTTGCCTGGGATGGTCGCGGCGAAGACGAATTTGCCTGTGATTGGTGTGCCGGTACAGTCGAAGGCGTTAAATGGGCTGGATTCCTTGCTGTCAATCGTGCAGATGCCAGGTGGTGTGCCGGTGGCGACGGTTTCGATTGGGACAGCAGGCGCGAAGAATGCCGGATTGCTTGCGGTGAAGATTCTTGGGGCATTTGAGCAGGAATTGGCCGAGAAGCTGGAGGAATATACGTTGAATCTGCAAAGACAATCAATGGAGAGCTGTGATGAACTTGACTGAGCAGATTCCTGTTATTTTGCCGGGGAAGACGATTGGAATCATTGGAGGCGGCCAGCTTGGGAGAATGATGGCGATAGCGGCAAAGCAATCGGGCTTTAAGGTTGCCGTGCTTGACCCGACACCCAATAGTCCTTGCGGGCAGGTGGCTGATGTGGAAATTACGGCCGCTTATCATGATGCTGCTGCCTTGGAGCGGCTGGCGGAAATAAGTGATGTAATCACATTTGAGTTTGAGAATATAGATGCTGATTCACTTGACCAGATTGCTGATAAGGCTCACATTCCGCAAGGGTCGAATGTTTTGCGCATCACACAGGATCGTATCTTGGAGAAGCGTGCGATTGAGCGTTCAGGCGTGAAGGTAGCGCCTTATGCTGAGATTTATAGCCAGGAGGATTTGAAACAAGCAGCTGATGTGATTGGATATCCTTCTGTACTAAAAACAGCTAGAGGCGGTTATGATGGGAAGGGACAGCTTGTGCTAAGAAGCTCTGAGGACCTGTCGCAGGCAGCAGGTATCCTGGCATATGGACCTTGTGTGCTCGAGACATTTATCCCTTTTGAAAAAGAAATCTCTATCATAGTGACAAGAAAATCGGATGGGGAATTCAGAGTCTTCCCGGTCGTTGAGAATATCCATATGAACAACATCCTGCATGAGACAATTGCGCCGGCAAGAATCAGTGAGCTGGCGCAAGTGGAGGCAATTGATCTGGCCTATCAGCTGGCTGTGTCACTTGATTTGGTCGGAACGCTTGCTATTGAGATGTTCTTGGTCAGTGAAAGCGAAATTATCATTAATGAGCTCGCGCCCAGACCTCATAATTCGGGGCATTATTCCATTGAGGCATGTATGACCTCACAGTTTGAACAGCATATACGGGCGATTTGTAATTGGCCGCTCGGACAGACGGAGATGCATATGAATGCCGTCATGGTGAACGTGCTTGGTGAGCATGTGGACGGTGTTATCGATGCGATTGCTGTCAATCCAGAGTGGAAGGTTCACTTCTATGGGAAAGAGGAAGCGAAGGTTGGCCGGAAAATGGGCCATATCACCATTTTGAATCCAGACCCTGAAGAAGTGCTCTGGGAACTTGAAGAAACGAAGATTTGGAAAGACAAAAGCATAATCAAATAGAAAAGGTGGACAACATTCATGATAGAACGTTATACAAGACCTGAAATGGGCGCAATTTGGACGGAGGAGAACCGTTTCAAGGCTTGGCTAGAAGTGGAGATCTTAGCGTGTGAAGCTTGGGCAGAGCTTGGGGCAATTCCGAAAGAGGATGTTAAAGCGCTGAGAGAAAATGCAACATTTGATGTAAATCGCATCAAGGAAATCGAAGAGGAAACACGCCATGATGTTGTAGCCTTTACGCGCGCGGTTTCTGAAACGCTTGGTGAAGAGCGGAAATGGGTGCATTACGGTCTGACTTCCACAGATGTTGTCGATACGGCATTATCATACTTATTGAAGCAAGCGAATGATATCTTGCTTGCTGATGTAGAACGCTTCATCACGATTCTAGAAGAAAAAGCAAAGGCTCATAAATATACGGTCATGATGGGACGTACGCATGGGGTACATGCAGAACCGACGACGTTTGGACTAAAGCTTGCCCTTTGGGTAGAGGAAATGAAGCGTAATTTGGAGAGATTAAAAGCAGCTGCAAAGAATGTTGAGTTTGGCAAGATTTCTGGTGCTGTTGGAACGTATGCGAATATCGATCCGTTCGTGGAGCAATATGTGTGCGAGAAGCTTGGTATTTCTGCAGCACCAATCTCGACTCAAACCTTGCAGCGTGACCGTCATGCACAATATATGTCAACGCTGGCACTGATTGCGACATCTATAGAGAAGTTCGCAACTGAGATTCGCGGCCTGCAAAAAAGTGAGACGCGTGAGGTGGAGGAATTCTTTGCGAAAGGACAAAAAGGTTCATCCGCCATGCCGCATAAGCGCAATCCAATCGGTTCTGAGAATATGACGGGTCTTGCACGCGTTATCAGAGGCCATATGATGACTGCCTATGAGAACGTAACGCTTTGGCATGAAAGAGATATATCTCATTCTTCAGCAGAGCGGATTATCCTGCCGGATGCGACTATTCTGTTGAATTACATGTTGAACCGTTTCGGTAATATCGTGAAGAACCTGACTGTCTTCCCGGAAAATATGAAACGCAATATGGAGCGCACTTATGGCTTGATTTATTCCCAGCGTGTACTTCTAGCGCTCATTGACAAGGGATTATCAAGGGAAAAAGCCTATGATACGGTACAGCCAAAAGCGATGGAAGCGTGGGAAAAGCAAGTCCAATTCAGGAAGCTGCTTGAAGAGGATGAAGTGATCACAAGCTATCTGTCTAAAGAGGAATTAGATGACTGCTTCGATTACAACTATCATCTAAAAAATGTGGATGTAATCTTTGAACGCCTAGGGCTTTAAGAAACGGAGGGCAGCCTTTTATTAGGAGGCATGCCCTCAATTTTTCTCTCATATAGCATTAATGATATTTCCATTTAGGGGGCTATGCAGTGGTACATGGTGAACTTCTTTATGAAGGTAAGGCTAAGCGTATTTACGCAACGGAGAATCCTGAAATTGTGCTTGTTCAGTACAAGGACTCCGCGACAGCCTTTAACGGGAAAAAATTTGCGACTATTGAAGGGAAGGGACAGTTAAATAACCAGATTACGAGCTTGCTATTTCAAGAGCTTCGTGCATCTGGGATTGACTCTCACTTCATCGAGCAGATCGCAAAGAATGAGCAGCTTGTCAAACGGGTGAGTGTCATCCCGCTTGAGGTTGTTGTCCGCAATGTGGCAGCCGGCAGCTTTTCAAAAAGGGTCGGTATGGAGGAAGGTATACGGCTAAAGCACCCAATTGTCGAGTTCTATTATAAGGATGACGCCCTTGGGGACCCGCTGATTACAGAGGACCATATCGATATTCTCGGACTCGCGAGTGAGGAAGATGTGGCTGTGCTGAAGAAAAACGCCTTGCAAATCAATAAGAAGCTAACAGGGCTATTTGCCTCTGCAGGAATTAAATTGGTCGATTTCAAGCTTGAATTTGGCAAAGATAGCAAAGGTCAAATCCTCCTGGCGGATGAAATTTCACCCGATACGTGCCGCCTATGGGATGAGGTTTCGAACGCTAAGTTAGATAAAGATGTGTTTCGCCGTGA
This sequence comes from Pradoshia eiseniae, assembly GCF_002946355.1. NCBI lineage: Bacteria > Bacillati > Bacillota > Bacilli > Caryophanales > Bacillaceae > Pradoshia > Pradoshia eiseniae. The sequence goes on along the minus strand of NZ_PKOZ01000023.1, from coordinate 12,589 downwards.
ATTAGGCAGCCTAACGGAAGCCTATAAAAAAATACTAGAAAAGCTGGAGGGCCTCCAAAATGCATAAAGTGAAAGTATATGTGACCTTACGTGAAAGTGTCCTAGATCCGCAGGGTACTGCTGTGCAAAAATCTCTGAATTCTATGAATTATCAAGAGGTTAAAGATGTACGGATAGGCAAATACATGGAGCTCTCTATTGAGAAATCTGATAGAGACCTAGATGAAGTCATACGAAGCATGTGTGAAAAATTATTGGTTAACACAGTGATTGAGGATTATCGCTATGAGATTGAGGAGGTAATCGCACCGTGAAATTTGCCGTGATTGTCTTCCCAGGATCAAATTGTGATGTCGATATGTACCATGCTGTAGTGGATGAGCTGGGAGAGGAAGCGGAATATGTTTGGCATACGGAAACGAGCCTGGATGGCTTTGATGCGGTTCTGCTGCCAGGCGGCTTCTCCTATGGGGATTATCTGCGCTGTGGGGCGATTGCCCGCTTTTCACCGATTATGGAAGCGGTGAAACAAGCGGCGGGGGCAGGGAAGCCTGTTCTTGGTGTTTGCAATGGATTTCAGGTGCTGCTAGAGGCAGGTCTTCTTCCTGGGGCAATGCAGCGGAACTCAGGGCTGAAGTTCATCTGCCGTCCGCAGGAATTGGTCGTAAAACAGACCGATACGCCATTTACCTCCTGCTATGAAATGGGTGAAACAATTACGATTCCCATCGCTCATGGGGAAGGCAACTATTATTGTGATGAAGCGACCTTGCGGCAATTAAAGGATCAGCAGCGCATTCTTTTCACGTATTCAGGCAATCCGAATGGAAGTCATGAAGATATTGCCGGAATCATAAATGAGAATAAGAACGTTCTTGGGATGATGCCCCATCCGGAGCGGGCTGTATCGGATATGCTTGGCAGTGTTGACGGATTAAAGCTATTTAAATCGATTGTTCACTATTGGAGGGAAACCCATGTCGTTAATGCTTGAACCGACTCCATCTATGATTAAAGAAGACCGTGTGTATGCCTCAATGGGAATAACCGATGAGGAGTTCGCCAGTATTGAGAGAATTTTAGGACGCCTGCCAAATTATACGGAGACAGGGCTTTTCTCGGTTATGTGGTCTGAGCATTGCAGCTATAAGAACTCAAAGCCCGTGCTGAAGAAGTTCCCGACAGAAGGGGAGCGCGTACTTCAGGGTCCTGGAGAAGGAGCGGGTATCGTCGATATCGGTGACGGCCAGGCAGTCGTATTTAAGATTGAAAGCCATAATCATCCGTCCGCCATTGAGCCTTATCAAGGTGCAGCAACTGGTGTCGGCGGGATTATCCGTGATGTGTTCTCAATGGGAGCGCGCCCAATTGCCCTTCTTAACTCCCTTCGTTTTGGGGAGCTGACAACTCCGCGCATGAAATATTTATTTGAAGAAATCGTGTCCGGTATTGCCGGATATGGCAACTGCATCGGGATACCGACGGTTGGCGGAGAAATCCAGTTCGACCCTTCCTATGAGGGAAATCCATTGGTAAATGCAATGTGTGTTGGCCTTATTAATCATGAGGATATTAAAGTCGGCCAGGCTCGCGGTGTTGGCAATACGGTTATGTATGTGGGCGCGAAGACAGGCCGTGACGGAATCCACGGGGCGACATTTGCCTCGGAGGAGCTGACGGACGAATCTGATTCCAAGCGTCCGGCGGTACAGGTCGGAGACCCGTTCATGGAGAAGCTCTTACTTGAGGCTTGTCTTGAATTAATCCAATCGGATGCACTCGTCGGCATTCAGGATATGGGAGCGGCAGGCTTGACAAGTTCTTCAGCTGAGATGGCATCAAAGGCAGGGAGCGGAATCGAGATGAACCTTGATTTAGTGCCGCAGCGTGAGACAGGGATGACGCCATATGAAATGATGCTTTCAGAATCACAGGAGCGGATGCTGATTGTCGTGACAAAGGGCCGGGAAACTGAAATTGAGGAATTATTCGAGAAATACGGTCTCGAAGCCGTAGCGGTGGGCGCCGTGACGGATGATAAAATACTTCGCTTAAAGCATCATGGAGAGATTGTGGCAGAGGTGCCAGCTGACGCGCTTGCTCTTGATGCACCTGTATACCATAAGCCTTCAGAAGAGCCGGCTTATATCCGTGAATTCCGTGAGATGAAGACGGAGGTACCGGCAGTAGAGGATTATACAAAAGCCCTTCTTGCCCTGCTGGCGCAGCCGACCATTGCGAGCAAGGAATGGGTGTACGATCAATATGATTATATGGTTCGCACAAATACGATTGTGGCTCCGGGCTCAGACGCGGCTGTTGTCCGTATTCGCGGGACGAAAAAAGCACTTGCGATGACGACGGATTGCAATTCTCGTTATCTATACCTTGATCCAGAGGCAGGCGGCAAAATCGCTGTGGCTGAGGCTGCTCGCAATATCGTTTGTTCAGGAGCAGAGCCGCTTGCTATCACAGACTGTCTGAATTTTGGGAATCCTGAGAAGCCTGAGATCTTCTGGCAGCTTGAAAAGGCGGCAGATGGCATGAGTGAGGGCTGCCGTGTGCTTAGCACACCGGTTATTGGCGGGAATGTCTCCTTATATAACGAAACGAATGGGGAGGCAATCTATCCGACTCCTGTAGTCGGCATGGTTGGCCTTGTACATGATACAAAGCATATTACGACTCAATCATTTAAGAAAGCGGGAGACTTGATTTATATCATTGGCGAGGCAGCCCCTGAGTTTGGAGGGAGCGAGCTTCAAAAATGGATGAACGGCGGGCGTATTTTTGGTCAGTCACCCAAAATCGACCTTGAGGTGGAAAAAGAACGGCAGAAGACACTGCTTCAAAGCATTCAGGAAGGACTTGTTGAGTCCGCGCATGATATTTCTGAAGGCGGTTTAGGCGTTGCGCTTGCAGAGGGGCTGTTCACAGCAGAGGGACTTGGCCTTGATGTTGAGGTGGCCGGTGAAATCGTAACGGCTTTATTCGCAGAAACGCAGTCACGCTTTGTGGTTTCGGTGGATGCGGCAAACAAAACAGCCTTTGAATCACTCGTGCCAGATGCGAAATTAGCGGGTACCGTCACGGAATCAGGGAGATATGTCATCCGGTCAAAAGAAGAGCTGAACATCATTGATATTGAAGCAACGGAGCTATTGAACGCTTGGAAGGGAGCTATACCATGCTTGCTGAAATCCGTGGATTAAATGAAGAGTGTGGATTATTTGGCATTTGGGGTCATGAGGAGGCATCTCAACTCACCTATTATGGGTTACACAGTCTTCAGCATAGAGGACAGGAAGGCGCAGGAATGGTGGTGACCGATGGGGAAACCCTCCGTGTCCATAAAGCAGAAGGCCTCGTAAATGAGGTATTTTCCCAAAAGACGATGGAGGATCTAAAGGGCAATGGTGCGATTGGCCATGTTCGCTATGCCACAGCAGGCGGAGGGGGTGTTGCGAATGTGCAGCCATTTCTATTCAATTCGCAAACGGTTGGAAGCTTTGCCTTGGCTCATAACGGTAACCTCGTCAATGCAACGAGTCTGAAAAACCAGCTCGAGGTGCAGGGAAGCATCTTCCAAACGACCTCTGATACGGAAGTGCTGGCTCACTTGATTCGCCGTTCTGGTACAGGAGCCTTCAAGGATCGGGTCAAACAGGCACTGTCACATGTCCAAGGTGCCTATGCTTTCCTAGTGATGACGGAGACGGATATGCTGATTGCGGTCGACCCGCATGGCTTGCGTCCAGTATCAATTGGTCGCCTCGGAGGCGCCTATGTTGCGGCATCAGAAACCTGTGCATTTGACCTTGTCGGGGCTGAGTATATAAGAGATGTGGAACCTGGCGAGCTTGTCATCATAAATGATGAAGGAATCCACTCAGAATTCTTTGCCTTCTCCACCGGCCGTGCGATGTGCAGTATGGAGTATATTTACTTCTCGCGTCCTGACAGCAATATTGACGGCATCAATGTTCATACAGCCAGGAAAAACCTCGGCAAACGTTTGGCGAAGGAAGCGCAAATTGAAGCAGATGTGGTGACTGGTGTACCTGATTCAAGCATTTCAGCCGCGATTGGATTTGCTGAGGCAAGCGGCATCCCGTATGAAATGGGACTGATTAAGAATCGGTATGTCGGACGCACATTCATCCAGCCATCCCAAACCTTGCGCGAGCAAGGGGTAAAGATGAAGCTGGCACCGGTACGCGGTGTCGTCGAAGGCAAGCGGGTTATCATGGTTGATGATTCAATTGTTCGCGGCACAACAAGCAGAAGGATCGTTAAAATGCTGAAGGAGGCGGGAGCAAAAGAAGTGCATGTATGCATTAGTTCTCCACCTATTAAAAATCCATGCTTCTATGGAATTGATACCTCTTCGAAGGAAGAGCTAATTGCAGGCAGGAACACCGTTGAGGAAATCCGTGAGATGATTGGTGCAGACACTTTGACATTTTTGAGCGTGGAAGGGACGATTGAAGCAATCGGGCGACCGTTTGAGGGGGAATACCGCGGACAGTGCATGGCTTGCTTTACCGGCAAGTATCCGACAGAGATCTATACGATGGAAGACCATCCGTATGAGAAAATCAACTAACATAGCAGGATCCGTACTAGATGGAGAGGAAGATGACAATGTCGAATGCTTATAAAAATGCGGGTGTAGATATTGAGGCTGGCTATGAAGCGGTAGAGCGGATGAAAAAGCATGTCAGCCGTACGAAGAGACAGGGTGTGCTAGGCTCACTAGGCGGATTTGGAGGGATGTTCGATCTTTCTGCCTTAAACGTTAAGGAGCCGGTCCTCGTATCAGGTACGGATGGGGTTGGAACAAAGCTGATGATTGCGATGATGATGGATAAGCATGATACGATTGGTATCGATTGTGTGGCCATGTGTGTGAACGATGTCGTCGCACAAGGAGCCGAGCCCCTCTTTTTCCTTGATTACATCGCCTGCGGGAAAGCTTTGCCGGAGAAAATCGAAGCGATCGTTAAAGGCGTTTCTGAAGGCTGCCTGCAAGCGGGCTGTGCTCTTATTGGCGGGGAGACAGCAGAGATGCCTGGCATGTATAGCTTGGAGGAGTATGATTTGGCTGGCTTCACGGTCGGTGTTGCGGAAAAGAGCCGGATGATTGATGGAAGCAAGGTTTCAGCAGGTGACGTGCTCATCGGTCTGCCTTCAAGCGGTATCCATAGTAATGGATACTCACTTGTTCGGAAGATTCTGCTAGAGGATGCGGGTCTCGAGCTTTCCTCTTATGTGGATGAGTTAGGCAGCACGTTGGGAGCTGAATTGCTGCGCCCGACGAAGATTTATGTGAAACCAGTGCTTGCTGCGCTTGAAACAGAGGGCATTCATGGAATTTCCCATATCACTGGCGGCGGGTTCTTTGAGAATATCCCGCGCATGCTGAAGGAAGGCCAAGGTGTTGAGATTGAGCTCGGCACATGGGAAATCCCGGCTATATATCAGCTCTTAAAGAAAAAGGGTTCTTTAGGGGATGACGAGATGTTTAACGTGTTTAATATGGGAATAGGTATGGTTCTCGCCGTTCGGGCTGCCGATGCAGAAGCGGTGATTCATGTACTGGAGCATCACGGGGAGAGGCCAGCTCGCATAGGAAGTGTGACAGAAAATCCAGGGGTCCATTTTACAGAAAAACGTTATTATAGGGAGAAGCCATGACAAAGATTGCGATATTTGCTTCGGGAAGCGGAAGCAATTTTCAGGCGATCGTGGAAGCAATGCGCACAGGAGACGCGCGTATATCAGTAGAAATGCTGATTTGTGACCAGCCAGGAGCGTATTGTGTGACCCGGGCTGAAGAGCTGGGTGTGCCTGTATTAACATTCAAGCCAAAGGATTACCCCTCCAAGAAGGCATATGAAGAGAAAGTGCTTGCTGTCCTGCGTGAAAAAGAGGTGGAATGGATTATTCTTGCTGGGTTTATGAGATTAATTGGGCCTTCATTGTTAGAGGCCTATCCCAATCGGATTTTGAATATCCATCCTTCCCTTCTGCCGTCCTTTCCGGGAAAAGATGCCGTGGGGCAAGCGATGGCAGCGGGAGTGAAGGTATCCGGTGTGACAATTCATTATGTGGATGCTGGAATGGATACAGGCCCAATCATTGCCCAGGAGGCCATTACAATTGAAGCTGGTGATGATTCAGCTAAGGTTCATCAGAAAATCCAGCAAGTTGAACATCGTTTATATCCAGCCATTATAGAAAAGGTGTGTAATTGACAGGAGGAGCAGATATGGCAACAAAGCGTGCATTGATCAGTGTATCCGATAAGACAGGAATTGTAGAGTTTGCGAGGCAAGTAGCAAGCCTCGGCTTTGAGATTATCTCAACAGGCGGAACGAAAAAGGTACTTGCGGAAAATGCTATTCCGGTTAAAAGTGTCAGTGAGGTGACCGGTTTTCCTGAAATCATGGACGGACGTGTGAAAACATTGCATCCGGCCATTCATGGAGGGCTTTTAGGAAAGCAGGACAATGACTCACATATGCAGCAGCTGGCAGACCAGGGCATTATGCCAATCCAGCTCGTATGCGTAAACCTATATCCATTTCAGCAGACAATAGCGAGGAGTGGCCTGACAGTTGAGGAAGCGATAGAGAATATAGACATTGGCGGCCCGGCAATGCTGCGTGCCTCTGCGAAAAACCATGAATCAGTGGCTGTCGTCGTTGACCCGGCTGATTATGAGACAGTGCTGAAAGGGTTGGAGACAGGTGAGCTTTCCTTAAAGGAAAGAAGGCGTCTTGCAGCAAAAGTATACCGTCATACCGCTGGCTACGATGCAATGATTGCCGAATATATGACGAATCTTGCAGAAGAAGAGCAGCCTGAGTCTGTTACGATTACTTATACATTGAAACAGCCCCTTCGCTATGGGGAAAACCCGCATCAGAAGGCAGCCTTCTATCAAAAGCCATTGGGTACAGCCTTCTCCATTGCAAATGCCAAGCAGCTTCATGGTAAGGAGCTTTCCTATAACAATATCAATGATGCGGATGCAGCCCTCCAAATTGTGAAGGAATTTGACCAGCCAGCAGCCGTCGCGGTCAAGCATATGAATCCATGCGGGGTCGGTACGGGAGAATCAGTTGCAGAGGCCTTCCAAAAAGCATATGATGCTGATCCTACGTCCATTTTTGGCGGTATTGTGGCATTGAACCGTGAAGTGGATGCTCAGACAGCGAGCGCTTTGCATGAGATATTCCTGGAAATTGTCATTGCTCCATCCTTCTCCAACGAGGCGCTCGAAATCTTGACCTCAAAGAAGAATATCCGTTTGCTTGAGGTTGATTTCAGTGCTAAGGATATGAAGGAGAATAAGCTTACTTCGGTTGCTGGAGGTCTTTTGATTCAAGATTTGGATTATGCGACATTGGATGATTCAGAGATGAAGATTGCGACGAAGAGAGAGCCGACACAAGCGGAATGGGAAGCGCTGAAATTCGGCTGGAAAGTCGTGAAGCATGTGAAATCCAATGCGATTGTCGTAGCAGATCGCCAAATGACGCTTGGTGTTGGCGCAGGCCAAATGAACCGGATAGGAGCAGCCAATATCGCACTTGAACAGGCTGGTGAAAAGGCGAAGGGAGCCATACTCGCATCTGATGCTTTCTTTCCGATGGATGACACCGTTGAGGCAGCAGCAAAAGCAGGCATAACAGCCATCGTTCAGCCAGGAGGCTCCGTTCGTGATGAGGACTCCATTAAAAAGGCGGATGAATACGGAATTGCCATGGTCTTCACGGGCATACGCCATTTCAAACATTAAAAGGAGCGATGAGGGACGATGAAGATATTGGTTATTGGCCGAGGAGGCCGCGAGCATGCGCTGGCACGCAAGTTTTCTGAGAGCAGGCATGTCGATAAGGTGTATGTTGCACCTGGCAATCCCGGAATGTCTGATGTCGCTGAACCTGTGGCCATCAATGAGATGAATCTCCAAGCCTTAGTGGATTTTGCGCGTGAGCGTGAGATTGGGCTGACCTTTGTTGGGCCTGAGGTGCCGCTCATGAATGGAATTGTCGATGAGTTCACGAAAGAGGGCCTAGTTATTTTTGGACCGACAAAGGCTGCTGCTATCATTGAGGGAAGTAAATCCTTTACAAAGGATTTACTGAAGAAGTATGCGATCCCAACGGCTGACTATGAGACTTTCACTGAGCTTGAACCAGCTATTGCCTATGTGAAGAAGCAGGGCACACCGATTGTCATCAAGGCGGACGGACTGGCTGCCGGCAAGGGTGTTGTCGTGGCTATGAATGAACGGGAAGCTATTGGAGCGCTTGAGGCAATGCTTGCAGATGCGAAATTCGGCAAGGCCTCGAGCAAGGTCGTCATTGAGGAGTTCCTTGCTGGACAGGAGTTCTCTTACATGGCTTTCGTTAATGGGGAACATGTATATCCAATGGAGATTGCCCAAGACCATAAGCGTGCATTTGATGGGGATAAGGGTCCGAATACAGGCGGTATGGGCGCCTGCTCCCCTGTACCGCAAATTAATGAGACAATCGTCCAAAAAGCGCTTATCGAAATTCTGCTCCCGACCGCCAAAGCGATGGTTAAGGAGGGACGCCCGTTCACGGGTATCCTCTATGCTGGGCTGATAGCGACCGAAGACGGACCTAAAGTCATAGAATTCAATGCCAGATTTGGTGATCCGGAAACACAGGTCATCCTGCCAAGGCTTAAATCAGACCTAGTGGAAGTGGTTCAGCATGTTCTTTGGGGACGTGACTTTGAGCTGGAGTGGACGGAAGAAAGCGCGCTTGGCGTCGTACTGGCTGCTAATGGCTATCCCGAAGATGGGTATGAAAAAGGAGCAGTCATTAAGGGACTAGGTTATATTAGTGAAGATATGTACGTCTACCATGCAGGCACAGCCAAAAATGACTATGGTGAATTCATTACGAATGGGGGCAGAGTCCTGCTTGTAACCGCTCTTGGCTCTTCTATAGAAGTGGCGAAGAAGAAGGTGTACCAGGAGCTTGAGACCATTCAATGCAAAGGGCTATTTTATCGTCATGATATTGGTGAAAAAGCGACAGTGCCTAGTTTAATAGAATAACTCCTTACGTGAGTCTATCATGCCAAACTGGTGTGATAGGCTTTTTTGCTGTCCGTAGAATAATTATTTTTAGCCATTACGGACATCATGCTTGATAGATAAGATTTGAAGATGGCTATCGGCTTTCCTGCTAATGAAGAAATGTCAAGGTTAATAAGGATTTTAGGATAACTTTCGTGCTCTAAATCGAAAAAATGTGGTACAATTATGAAAAGGCTTACATTTCCAGTAAATGATAATAAGCTGCTAGAGGTAACCGGTTTGGCTGAAGGAGGATTGTTCATGCTTGAGCAACGATATAGATGGAAAAACAAACAGCTAAGAGAACATGTAAGCATCATAGATGGGAAAAAGGCACCAACTATCGTGTTGAGAAATGCCGTTTATTTAAATCAAGTGTTGGAAGAATGGATGGAAGCGAATATTTGGATTTACAAGGATCGAATCATATATGTAGGAGATAAGATGCCGGCAGTGCAGGATGGTTGTGAAATCATTGATTGCGCGGGACAGTATCTTGTTCCGGGCTACATAGAACCGCATGCACATCCTGCGCAGCTGTACAATCCTGTCACGCTCGCTTCTTACGCTGCCCAATTCGGAACAACGACATTGATTAATGATAATATGACCTTGTTTACATTATTGGAAAAAAGGAAAGCGTTTGCGCTTCTGAAGGAGCTGCGAAACCTGCCCTACTCCATGTTTTGGTGGGCAAGGCTAGACTCGCAGACAGAGCTATGCAATGAAGAGGAAGTCTTCTCCCATGCAAATGTAAAGAGCTGGCTTGAGCATGATGGCGTGCTCCAGGCAGGGGAGCTGACTGGCTGGCCGCGTTTGCTTGATGGTGATGATATGATGCTGCACTGGATGCAGGAGGCAAAACGGATGCGCAAGAAGATTGAGGGGCATTTTCCGGGCTCATCAGAAAAGACCCTGGCGAAATTGATGCTTCTTGGTGCAGATTGTGATCATGAGGCGATGACGGGTGAAGAGGTCATTAGACGGCTTGGGCAAGGCTATCATGTGTCCTTGCGTCACTCCTCGATTCGTCCAGATTTGCCAGGCATCCTGGAATACCTCCAGGAATATGGACTGAAGTCATATGATAAATGTTTCTTCAATACAGACGGGTCAAGTCCTGGCTTTTACAAGGAAGGATTTACGGATAGCCTGATTAAAATTGCGATTGACAAGGGTGTGCCGCTGATTGAAGCATACAATATGGCCTCCTTGAACATCGCCCGTTACTATCATATCGAGTATTTACATGGGAATATTGCGACTGGGCGCGTGGCTAATATCAACTTCCTTGAAGAGAAGGATAACCCGACCCCTCGTTCTGTGCTATCAAAGGGACAATGGGTAAAAAAAGATGGTGCCGCCTGCGCAGAATACAAATCTCCGCTTCAATGGGAGGAATATGGATTAAGCCCGCTTGCGCTTGATTGGAATTTAACGGAGGATGATTTGCAATATTCCATGCCATTCGGAATTAATATGGAGAATAGCGTCATTACAAAGCCATATTCCATCCATATTGATATTTCAAGAGAAGTATTGGATATGGATCATGATGAATGCTACTTTACGTTTCTTAGAAGAGATGGACAATCCCGCATCAATACGCTGCTGAAGGGCTTTGCGAGTCATCTGCATGGGTTTGCCTCCTCCTTCACCAATTCAGGCGATATCATCCTGATTGGTAAGAGTCGGAAGGACATAAAGCTCGCCTTCAATCGGATGAAGGAAATAGGCGGAGGAATCGTGATAGCAGAGAAGGGGGAAATATTGTTTGAGATGCCGCTTGAGCTTCAGGGTGTGATGTCTAAAGCGAGTTTGCCTGATTTAATCGAGCAGGAGAGCCGTATGAAGGAATTGCTTGCGGAAAAAGGGTACCCCTTTGAAGACCCGATGTATTCGCTTTTATTCTTTACATCTACTCATCTTCCATATCTCCGTGTAACACAGGCTGGCTTATATGAAGTCATGAATAAATCTATACTCTTTCCAACTATAATGCGTTAAAATAATAAAGAGAAGGCTAGCATGAGGAGGAGGAGTCACATGTTAAAGAAGATTTGTACATTCATGATTATTTGCACCGTGCTTCTCGCAGGCTGTAAGTCTAATGAAGCCCCTGAAACCGCCAAAAAGGAAGACAGCAATAGCCGCCATACCAGTGAGGTTTATCCGCTGACAGGTTTGGAAGCGGAAGAGGGAGAGGATCATAGGGCAATCGCTGTCATGGTGAATAATCACCCGGAAGCGAGACCGCAATCAGGGTTGTCTAAGGCAGATGTTGTGTATGAGATTTTGGCAGAAAGCAATATCACGAGGTTATTGGCGATTTATCAGAGTGAATTTCCAGAAACGTTTGGCCCGGTCAGAAGTGCAAGGGATTATTACATTCGCTTAGCGAAAGGGTATGATAGTCTCTTCGTTTTTCATGGCTGGAGCCCAGAAGCTAAGAAATTAATTGAGAGTAATTACGTAGATCATTTAAATGGGCTTAAATATGATGGCACATTATTTGAACGAGCTTCATTTCGGAAAGCGCCTCATAACTCTTATATTACATACGATCATGTGATGGAAGGGGCAGAGGAGAAAGGGTATGATATGAATACCAGCGCCCCTAGCTATACCTTCATGTCAAAAGAGGAAGCGAATGAAATAAAAGGGGATGACTATTCAAAAATCTCCGTTTCTTATGATTCCTCGAGTTTTGATGTGACCTATGAGTATAATGAGAACAGTGAAACGTATTCCCGTTATACCGCAGGGATGAGGACTGAGGACTATGACACCAATGAACCGGTCGAGCTGGCCAATGTTTTCATCATCGAAGCAGAACATGAAGTAGTGGACGATAAGGGCAGACGTGATATTGATTTGGAGAGCGGAGGAAATGCCTACTTGCTCCAAAAGGGAAAACTACTTAAAATACAATGGGAATCGGATGATAATCGAATTGTTCCTGTTACAGATGGTAAAGAAATAAAATTAGTGCCTGGGAAGACATGGATCAATGTCATTCCGACATCAGGCCTTGAGGAGAGTGTCACACTCTCAAATAATTAGGAGGATTATTTTTTATATGCAAATTGACAAACTAAAAGGCAAGGAATTGGATCAATTATTCAATGCCATATTATCGTTGAATGACCTTGAGGAATGCTACCGTTTCTTTGATGATCTTTGTACAGTCAATGAAATTCAATCATTGGCGCAGCGGCTTGAAGTAGCTCGCATGCTGGAAGAAGGAAAGACCTATCACATGATTGAAAAGGAAACAGGAGCAAGCACAGCGACCATTTCCCGTGTGAAACGCTGCTTGAATTACGGCAATGACGCGTATTCAATGGCGCTTGGCAGACTAAAAGAAAAAGACGTATAAACCAGCAGCTGAACTGCACCCCGAATAGTGGACACTTTAAAAAAAGTGGACCCTATTCGGGGTTTTCCTATTCTCTTTCAGGAAAA
>NZ_PKOZ01000022.1 GCF_002946355.1 Pradoshia eiseniae | reverse complement strand
TTAAAACTGAGATTGAAGAAATTTAACTTGGAAATAGCTGAGGATAAAACCAAGGTTATTCCCTTCGGGAGATTTGCAGAAAATAACGCGAAACGAACAGGGAATGGTAAGCCTGCAACCTTCGATTTCCTTGGATTCACTCATTATTGTGGAAAAAGTAAACAAGGAAAATTTCGTGTAAAACGGAAATCGAGCAGAAAGAAAGTCCAAGGCAAGCTGAAAGAATCTAAGGAATGGTTGAAGTCTAATAGAAATAAAAATATCCATTTAATTATGGAGAGATTTAGACGTTCTCTAGTAGGATACTACAACTATTACTGCATTACAGATAATTCTCAAACGGTTAATGACTTTAAAGAGAAAATCGAAATTTTACTATTTAAATGGCTGAATAGAAGGAGCCAAAGAAAGTCCTTTACATGGGATAAATTCAGGCTATTCCTTCAAATGTTCCCACTTCCCAAACCAAGAATCAGGGTCAACATTTATGAATTAAGGAAAGAAATTAGCTATATTCTGTAAATGATAATTAGGAGGAGCCGTGTGCGTTAATAGCGCAAGCACGGTTCTGAGAGGGGGGAGAAGCACAATTTACCGTAAGGTAAAAAGGCTCTCCTCTACTCGACTATTGTTAGCGATTGGTCTCTTTGCTCCGCTTGTCTCAGCTCTTTTGGCTGTTACGATGGTATGTGCGATAGTAAAGGTTCACTGGCGAAATGGTCTTTGGAATACAGATAATGGGTATGAGTATAATCTTGTCCTTATTGCTATCCTTGCCGCTATTGTACTAATAGGGCCTGGTGAATTGGCTGTTGATGCACTGTTTTGAAGAAGGATAGCTTGATTGTGATGAGATTGAACATCAATAAAAGAGTCAAATTCCAATCCGGGATTTGACTCTTTTTTATTGAATAAGAAATATCCCAAACTAATCCGTATACCTTTAGTTAATTTACGTTATTACAAAATTTCAAGATTATTATTAGTGTTGCATGCTTGACAGTAGTGTAATCGGTAATAAATCATGTACAATATAACTGTTTAGAATATTACGATAATTTTAGTTGTGTTTTACATTATAAAGGGGGAGTTTGCATGGGATGGGATTATGAGTATGACGTTGTAGTCGTCGGTTCAGGTGCGTCAGGTTTTTCTGCTGCTATTACAGCCAAAAAAGAGGGACTGCATACACTATTGATTGAGAAAGAAAAGCATTTCGGAGGAGCTTCCGCCTTATCCGGTGGAGGTGTATGGGTACCTAATAACCGTTATTTGGTTGAGGCGGGTGCTGCCGACAGCTATGAAGAGGCGAAACTATATTTAGATTCAACTGTCGGTGATTTAGTGGATGATAAAATTAAAGAAACATATTTAAAAAAGGGCATTGAAATGTTGGATTATATGCATAATTTAGGCCCTCATATGAGATTTTCTTATGCTAAAAATTACTCAGACTATTATCCAACTGTCCCAGGAGGTAAAGGAAAGGGCAGGTCGATTGAACCAAAAGTAGTTGATTTGAATGATTTGAAAGAGTGGAAGGGTATGCTTCTGCCTCCTGCAATGGATACAAAAGGTTTCGTCATGACCGGACAGGATTTCGTTAAAGTTAATATGATTACTAGATCATGGGCAGGGAAAAGAGCATCCTTAACACTTGGATGGCGTTTAATTAAGCATAAATTATTTAAAAAGGATTATGCTGCCTTGGGAAGAGCGCTCATCGCTCGAATGGCTTTAACTTACAAAGATTTAGATGGGGAGATTTGGCTTAACTCACCTTTTGTTGATTTTATTTACGAAAATGATAAAGTAACCGGTCTAAAGGTACACAAAGATGGAAAAGAAATGACGGTAAAAGTTAATAAAGGATTAATTTTCGGCTCAGGTGGGTTCTCCAGGGATCAGGCAAAGCGAGAAAAATATCTTCCAAGCCCGCAGGATGTTAGCTGGACAAGTTCGCCAAAAGGTCAAACTGGCGATATAATTGAACCTTTTGCTAAATTAAATGCCAAGTTCGGTTTAATGGACAGAGTGTGGGGAGCACCCACTGTCATTAATCATTTAGGAATGCCTTTCTTCTTGGTGGCTGACAGAGGAATACCGAATATGATTATTGTTGACCAAGATGGAAATCGATATATTAACGAACCAACGCCGTATCATGAATTCGTCGATAAAATGTACGAGCATAATGAAAAGACCAACGGTAAAGCAATTACTTCATGGATTATTCTAGATGCACGGGCCAAGAAAAGATATATCTTTACCGGCCTTTTCCCAGGTCAGGATTTCCCTGAATCATACTATGAGAATGGGGTTGTTTTGGCAGGAGAAACAGTCGAGGAATTAGAGAAAAAATTAAATATTCCACAAGGAAATTTAGTTAAAACCATAAACAGATTTAATGAGTTTGCACGAAATGGCAAAGATTTGGACTTTCATAGAGGAGAAACAACCCATGACCGCTATTATGGGGATCCATCTTTGCCAAATCCTAATTTACTTGAAATTAATGAAGGGCCTTATTATGCAATGAAGGTTTATCCTGGTGATATCGGTACAAAGGGTGGTGTCGTTACTGACGAGTTTGCAAGGGTCGTAAAGGAGGACGGAACGGTCTTCGATAATGTATATGCCTGCGGCAACTGTTCAGCATCAATTATGGGGCATTCCTATCCAGGACCTGGTGCAACACTAGGACCAGGAATGACCTTTGGATATGTAGCATCCCTGCATTGTAAGGATAAAAAATAAATATCGCAGAGTCAGCAAAAGCATTTGAGAATAGAATATCAAATGCTTTTGTTTTTTTTTAACTATTTATTATGAGGCATCTAATATTCGCAAAATTAATGTGAACAATTCAACCGTTGGCTCGTACAATAATAGTAGAAATTCTAATGCTTTTTTATACATGTTGAAAAAGGGGTGCTATATGCAAATATCCGAATTAGATGCTGACAAGCTGTCCGATGAGCAAATGACTAAGCTGTTATTTTCGGGTATCCGCGATGATGGGCAGCCTGGAGATTGTATATTCGTGGCAGGCAGCAGTAAGGCGGTTTTATACCGGTTGCCGAGGGCCGTTGAGCTGTTCGAGCGGGGAAGAGCGGAGAAGGTTTTATTTTCCGGGGGAGTAAAATGGGATGGCAGCGAATTAACGGAAGCTGAAATCTTGAAGAGGGAAGCGATTTCTTCAGGTATTCCAGAGGATTGTATTTTGCTAGAGGACAAGTCGTTGCATACTGTCGAGAATGTAATAGCCTCAATGTTCATCCTGAATCGAGCGTTTCAATTATATAAGATGCGACGCATCCTTGTTGTGACAACACCTTATCATATGAGACGATTGCATCTTTCCTTGCTGACCTATATGCCAGATTGGATAGAGTACACACTCTGCACTGCAAAGGATGGATACACGGGAAAGGATAATTGGTTCATGACGGATATAGGAAGGAAACGGGTTCATACAGAATGCGTGAAATTAATTAAATATGTACAGATGGGTGCTTTGCAGGACATGAAGATAGATATCTAAGAAATGACGAAGGGAACATGATGGATGTTCCCTTTTGGTATGTATCATAATCAATATTTAGATGGTTTTTTATTAATGGCTATGAATGCACATAACAAGAAGATCAATCCTATACCAACCCCGGCGAGCATGGAATAATCATAGACATTCTTCAAAGCCAATCCGCCGGATATGGATGCAACAAATAATAAGAGAAACATGGTTGAGTAGTTTTTCTTCACCATTATCACCACCTTTATTTTAACGGATACTTTCGGATAGTTAGTTTCCTGAATAAAATGGAGAATTTCTTTCCTCATTTCCTATATCTTTCAGGGAAATAGATTTGAAACGTGAACCTCCATATGACTAATTTCTTCCGCTTTTCTATAGTTTATCGTGAACTACGGAATATACCCAACCAAAACGTACTTCTGATTGATCGTTCATTTCGAACAACCTGGATCTTTGAGTGAGAACTTTTATAAATGGATAGGGGTAATAAGCTGCTTTAAAACTATATCCCTTCTAAAGAAACTCACTCCTAAAAAACGAAAATGAACCTGATGATAAGCTTGAAATATGGATGAAATGTCATATGGATTCGATATATGAGAAGCCCATGAAGGGATAAACGACAGGGAAAACAAGTACATAAATATTATATTAAGTTATATAAAAGGGCACTTAGACAAGTACTGCTGCTTTATTCTTAATGGAATAATCCTCCGAGAAATCCATTACTATGGAAAAGACCTATAGCTATCTTAATGGTTAAAGTAATTTGTCTTAGCCAGT
Organism: Pradoshia eiseniae; assembly: GCF_002946355.1. Taxonomy (NCBI): domain Bacteria; kingdom Bacillati; phylum Bacillota; class Bacilli; order Caryophanales; family Bacillaceae; genus Pradoshia; species Pradoshia eiseniae. The sequence goes on along the minus strand of NZ_PKOZ01000022.1, from coordinate 17,903 downwards.
ACCCATTATTTGCTAGAATGATATCGGGAAAGATAGAATAGTCGTATGGTCGTTAGGTAAGTTTCGTATCATACAAGCGGTCCATGTAAATTGTCAGGGGAGGAAAGTGGCTTAGGGTGAAAATCTTAAATAAAAAAATGCTGATCCTAATGGTTAATATGTTCATTGCCATTGGCAGCTTCGGGTTAGTGATTCCGATATTACCGGATTATTTGGCTTCAATCGGGGAGGGCGGTACCGCAGCAGGCCTTATGATTGCTGTGTTTGCAGGCGCCCAGCTCGTTATGTCTCCCATTGCAGGACGATGGGCAGACCAATATGGAAGGCGAAAGATGATTATATACGGGCTAATTGGCCTATCACTTTCAGCCCTCGTATTCTATCTATCTAATTCGATTTGGATTCTCTATTTTTCAAGGCTATTAGGCGGGGTAGGAGCAGCCATGCTGGTGCCAGCCATTTTTGCTTATATTGCTGATATCACAACGTTGGACCAGCGCGCCAAAGGAAACAGCCTTATATCTGCCGCTATGTCACTCGGAATCGTTGTCGGACCAGGAATTGGGGGATACTTAGCGGAGATTGATCTAAAATTGCCGCTTTTGGTATCTGCTATTGTCGCCTTTGTGGCGGTGATTTTCTCTGTCATATTGTTAAAAGAGAGCAGGAAGCCCTCTGATATGGAGCATATGACGGGTGAAAGAGAATCCTTCTTTGTGAGCCTCGCAAGCTCCGTGAAGAAACCATACTTCGTCATCCTCCTAATCACGCTGATTATGAGCCTCGGCTTAATGGCCTACGAATCTGTATTAGGATTATTCGTCAATGACCAATATGGGGCAAGTCCAAAGGATATAGCGAATATGGTGACAGCTACAGGAGTAGTCAGTGTTATCGCCCAGTTGTTTATTGTTGATAAGATTGTCAATCGGTTTGGGGAAAGCTCAGTCTTAATCCTGTTCATCATGGTGACGGCTCTTGGTTATTTAATCTCCATCTTTGCGGGAAGCTATGGGGCGTTTTTCGGGATCACATTAATTATTTTCCTCGGAACGAGTATCTTGAGACCGGTTTTGAATACATTGGTATCCAAGATGGCTGGGTCTGAACAAGGATTTGCCATGGGGATGAATAATGCCTATATGAGCATCGGAAATGTGCTTGGACCGACTATTGCTGGTTCCTTGTATGATGTCAATATCATTTATCCATTTGTCATGGGATTCGCTATCCTCCTGATTACATTATTGCTGGCGTATAGCTGGAAAAGAAAAGGAAGGTTTGCGGTAGCGGATAGTTAAGATTTACTGAAAATGTTTCAGTCTGTATGATAGATCTGTCAATAAAACCACCTGTCTTAACGGGTGGTTTTTGTTTTATTGCGAAGTTGATGCAATGGAGGAAATATTTCCTCGTCTGATTCAGAAAGATGGCTACTTGGAAGCTAAGGATATTCATTTTTATTAAATAATTCATTATTATATTGTTATGGAATAACGTTTACTGGAGCAGGTGATTATATGATCTTGGAATGCATTGTTGAAAATGAAAAAGATGCCATTCAAGCAGAACGACTGGGCATTAACCGGCTGGAATTAGTGTCTGCCATGTCGGAAGGCGGTTTGACGCCAAGTTGCGGGACGGTAAAACGTGTCATGGAGGCTGTGAAGACTCCTGTTCAGGTGATGCTGCGCCCGCATAGCTATTCATTCGAATATGATGAACTTGATTGGATGTCTTTGAGAGAAGACCTTCAAGCCTTTTCGGATTTAGGGATACAAGGAATTGTATTTGGATGCTCGAGGAATGGGAAGGTCGACCAAGCTCTCTTGGAGAAAGTGATAAAGGAAGTACCCGATTTTGATATTACATTCCATCGGGCATTTGATGAACTAGACGATCAAGTAAATGGTTATCGGGTTCTTTGTCAGTACTCCCAGCACATAAGAAGGATTCTTACTTCCGGCGGCGAAAAAACTGCCTATAAAGGCAGAGAAAGATTGAAGCAGCTGAATGACATGGCAGATGAGTATTCTGGTCCTCAAATTCTGGTCGGCAGCGGCCTGAATACAGAAAATATAAAGGATTTACATTCATTCCTCCATGCAAAGGAATACCATTTTGGTTCAGGAGTACGAAAAGACGGTTCTTTTGCGAACGGTTTCGACAATGGAAAGGTGAAATGGCTGCTTGAGTATTTTAGTGGTCAATAAGTAGGAAGGCACCCGTCTGGAATTAGACGAGTGCCTTTTTCGCTATAAATAGCGGCCAATTGAAATTATCCTGTAGTCGAATCTTAACTCACTATTACTTTGCGAGTACATCCGAGTAGTCTTTAACCCGTTTGAATTCTGTTTGGGCAAATGAGCAGGCAGGGACGATTTTCTTATCGTTTTCCCGTGCATACTGAACCACTTCCTTGACAAGCTTGTTCGCAAGTCCCTGGCCTCTATGCTCAGGGGAGACGAAGGTATGGTCGATGATGATTTTTTCCTCCCCATCTGGGACAAAGGTGATTTCACCGGCTTTTGTTCCATCAGTATCTTCTATGTAAAACAGATTTTCTTCTTGCTTGATTTTCATATGGATACACTTCCTTCTCTATAAATTCCTTGCTTATTTCCTTATTCTCTCTCTTGGTCATCAATAAACCTCTTTAGGATTAATTTGTTAAGCTGATTGGCGGCATAAGCGGGAAAATATATAATTTGTGAACGTAATTTAATCGGGAAGTTAGATACTCGTAAACTCGTTGACCTGTGGTAATCCAATAAAAATGTATATAGAAGGAGGAGGGCAATATTCCTATATAAAATATGAAACCCAAAAAACGAACTATTAGACGAATTATTGATACTAAAAGTTCAGGTTTATCATTGAGCGAGATACTTATGTCCCAGCCTCCTTGTTTTTGGTAGTGAAATTAAGAAGGTGTATTATCGTTTGCTATCTACCGTAATGGAATTCTTCGGCTCTTTCCCCAAAACTCCATCGACCACATTTTCGGCAGCAAGCATCGCCATGGCCAATCTTGTCTCATAGGTGGCAGATCCTACATGAGGCAGAGTGATGACGTTGGGTAAACGGAGCAAGGGATTCTTCTTATCAATCGGTTCCTCCTCAAAAACATCGAGAGCCGCTCCCTTTATTTCCTGCTCTTGAAGCGCTTTAAACAATGCTGATTCGTCGACAGTTTTGCCTCTAGACCCATTAATGAAGAAGGCCGAATTCTTCATAAGTTTGAATTCCTCGACACCCATCAGCTTTTCTGTTTCTTTCGTCAGCGGTGTCATCAAAACCACGAAGTCCGATTCCTTTAACAAATCCGGCAAACTGCGATACATCGCCTCATACTTAAGCTCGGCATCTTCATTCCTTGTTCGATTATGATAGAGGATCTCCATATCAAAACCGAATCTAGCTCTTTTTGCGATGGCTGTTCCGATTCCGCCCATTCCAATTATACCGATCGTTTTATGATGGACATCGGAGGAAAACCATTCCGATTCATCACCATGACCCCATTTTCCCTCTTTCACATAACCGTCCAGTTCAGGGATACGGCGTGCTGAAGCAAGCAACATGCCAAATAAAAGGTCTGCAACTGTTTCGTTCAATACATCTGGTGTATTGGTTGCCGTAATTCCGCGCTTTCCTAAAGCCTGAATATCAAGATTGTCATAGCCTACTGAAACATTGCTGACAATTTTCAGCTCAGGTGCGTGCTGAAGTAACTCTTCGTCTACACGAAGCCCGGCACCAATCAATCCAGCAGCGTCTTTCAGCTCTTTCATAAATGCTTGCCGGTTGCTGTTATCTACCTTATCGAAACTGACTGTTTCACAATATTGCTGTATGTATGCCGTCGCTTTACGTCCTATTTTGGAATAAATGAGTACTTTTGGTTTCATCTGATCACTCCCTTTAGTAAAAGCATACCATCTTATGTAAAAAAGAGCCTTTCACAGGCTCTGATTCTTAATCATTTCTGCATCTATAGAGACGCAGAATGAACTACTTCCTCCAGAACTTGCATAGAACAGCTTATCGATGATCAATTTTCGTTATTGGACTGCAGCAAACCATACTTCAATCAAATCATCAATAGCAACTACTCATGATAAAAACAGCTTTTTGAAAAGAAGCAATTTGATACACACTTTTCTCATCATTCTTAAGGGGGGAGTGACACAAGAAGGATTAATCCCGTTTCCTGTTGAACTCTTTATCATACGAGGATCATGATACCAAAAGCAGAAGGATTTCTATGAGGCAGTCGGGGCCTTTAAAAAAGCATGGCATTGGATTCATTGTCTTATCAGAGATTAGCGGACAGCATTTATCATTGCAGAGAGAATCTTTATCACAAAGGTCCGTCTAAGAAAGACGTTTATTCATTTGAATGAAACACCAGTTACAATTGTTCCCGTATAATTACAAAACAATCGCAAAGGAGGCTGTAACCGATGCAGCAGATGCAGGAATCCTCAAAATTTGGCTGGCTTGATGAACTTCTTTCCGTACAGGAAGGGAATGTCAGCTGTGTATATCTGAATCTGAAATCGGGAGAAACCTATGAATATCAGAAAGATATGGTGCATCCCTCTGCAAGCGTCATCAAGATTTTTTTGATGGCATATATTTACCAGCTGATTGAGGAGGGAGCGATCAAAGAAGAGGATCGCATCGCAATCAAGCCGGAAACACTAGCTGAGTCATCTGGTGTTCTGTATTATCTGAAGGATGTGCATGAGCTGTCCGTTCGTGATCTGAAAGAGCTGATGATTATCGTCAGTGATAATACTGCCACCAATGTCCTTCTTGGTCTGGCAGGAATGGAATCTCTTCAGCTTTATATTTCCGAGGTGCTCGGATATCAGCATACATTGTTTCAACGGAGGATGATGGATTTTGATGCCGTCAAGCGCGGATTCCAGAATTATACGACGGCAGAAGAAACGGCTGACTTTTTGAAGAAGCTGTATCTGGGTAAGGTTGTTTCTCCTGAAGCTTCGGGGAAGATGATGCAGATTCTCAGGGAACAACAGTTTTCGAATTTGGTTCCGTATCATCTGTATGGATTCCTGCCGGAGCAAAGTATCGCAAACAAATCTGGTGGACTGGATCATGTAGTCCATGATGCGGGCATCGTACTAGCCGGGGACGCGCCATTTGTTCTTTGCATGTTCGGAAGCGAGGTGGATGTTCCGTCTTATTCAAGAGTCATCCAGGATGTATCACTCAAATTCTACGAACTAACACAGGAGCGTTGAATTAGAACGATATCAACAGAAGTGTACGGTTGCTTCCGATGCCGTCAAACAGGAAAGAAAAGAGTGAGCTGACAAGTTGTTTTATAAGAGCAGGAGGAATTTTCTTTATTGAGAATTTTCCTCCTGCTCATTTTTTTTACTCGGAATGCAAATCTAGCAAGGTGACTCCAATTGAGGATCAGAAATACAAACTTAAAGCAGAGGTTGAAAGCCTCCACGCAAATGACAACAGGGTGGCAGAGGAGGGACTTCAAATCATCGGCCATAGTAGACATAGAAGAGAATAGAGGATTGGTTAAGTCACTAATCGTTCCTATCGAAATTGATGAAGAAAACATTGATATTCACTGCGATTTCATATGAATTATTTTTGTCGGATAAATATCATATCTGACATCTCGCTTTGAAAAAAATAATGGTATTTGTTGCAGAGATTAATATAGACATTTAATCTATCTATCAATTTGGAATCACTATGGTCAGCTTAGTTGAACATAAAACGGTATAAAAAGGCTTCATACCCTTTCTCCACTCTATCCAAGTCGATAGGATAATTAGCATCTTCACTATACATTACTCAGCTTTTAAGTTTTTTGACCATGAAACTTGGGTGCATTCAGAAAAAAATCACCTTATGTAAGTACGTTTATAGGAAGTTCCCTATAAATTTTAGATACTCTAAAACTCCTTGTTTTGTTATAATCCAATAGTGTATTTGTTATTAGAAGAAGGTGGGCAACATCAATATTATTGAAACGAGGGTGCGCGGTTTTATCGAAGACATTCAGCATCCGAGACAGAAAAAGAAGTTAAACATTAATGATTTGGAATATCAGCTGCGCCAGCAGATTGAAGATTACTATGATATGGACGGCTATACCTTATTCTATGAGACGATTCAGGCGATGACAGAGGAAAAAATCCTTAGTCCTATCATGAATAAGCAAACAAACAGCGGCTCTCCTGGTTTGCCCCTCTATTATTGGGTGAATGTGAAGAAGCAGGAAGCGAATTGGGATCGTCTGGAGATGCTGAAACGCAATGATCTCCTTGATTTCACCTATTATAATCAGCATCCAGAGTGGCAGACGGCTGATGAATGGGAAAGAATCTTGAAGCTATATGATTTTCTGAAGACAGAAGTGGAGCGGGACTTGGTGTCGCTTGAAGAAAGAAGCCTCGAATTATTTGGGTATGAGAAGTTTCTCACTGATGAACAGCTATTCCCTGGAGGAGCAGGTTTCCTCGAGCGGATAGGTGTGAATAAGGAACGGCTGAAGATTGTTACATATGGGGAGCCATTTGTCTATTGGCTTAAAAGAGGATGCGACCTAAACTCTTTAAAACGAATCCTGATTGTTGAGAACCTCTCCTTTTTCCATACAAGCATTAAACTCCTTGAAGAGGAGTCTCTTGATTATGAACCTGAAATGATTATTTATGGCGAAGGCAGAAAGATTGAAAGCAGTTTTTCTTTCTTCTTCCGCATGTTTCCTGAAAAGCCGTATCTGTTTTATTATGCAGGCGACCTGGATGCGGAGGGGTATAGCATATTCAACCGCTTAAAGGAGCGCTACGGGGATTGCTCTATTCAGCCTGCCTTGAAGATTTACCGTAAAATGCTCGATTGTGAGCAGCTCGCCAATGAGGAGCGTAAACAAGTCCGAAATGAGTTCGATAAGAACGCGTTCTTTTCGTGGTTCACTGATGAAGAACAAGTTCAATTGGAGAGCTTGTGGGTGAAGCAAAAAAGGATACCGCAAGAAGTACTGACTGTTGAAAGCTGGAGGAGATGGCTATGAACGAATCTTGGGAAGGCTTTGGAGAGAGAATGAAACGCTTAAATCCTCTGTTTGAGCTTGGAAGAGGCATGGAGGTAGGCGAATTGAAGCCTTACTTGCAGGCCATTCTCATGCAGGTGCTCCTGACCATCTTTTATCGGGAGCTGAATGATGATGATGGCAGGAGAAAGAGCGACATTCTCCATATGGTTGACGATACAATCAAACAAATGAAATTAACAGCGGATACCCGGCAGGTTGAAAGAATCGCCAATGGTCTTCTATACCAAGGGAGGGAGGAATATTCGAAGCCGTTTGAATCGCTTTATTTTGATGAGATTCGAAAGTCTTGGGAAACGCAGACCTTCCGCTATGTCGAGATGGATGAGCTGTATACGAACCTTGAGCTCGGGGGCTCTATCGTCTACAAACTGACAGATGTGGCACAGGAAATGATTTTCATGAGCCGGGAGATGGCAGAGGAATTTTCCATCACGATTGAGCAGCTTTATAGCATGAAGCTGATTAAAAACGGAAATTTCCGCAAGGCGGCCAGAAACCTCGACCATTTGATCTCCCGCGTGAACCGCTTGATGACAAAGGAGTACAGCTTCCAGAAGGAAATGATGAACAACCCGAAGATTTTGCTTGTCGAACAGGAAAGAAGACGGGAGGATAACCGCTGGGAAATTGAGAAGCAATTCGAAGAAGAAAAGAATCATTTCCGCACCATCACCTCTATGATTGAGAAGGCGAAGCGGACGGAAGAGGATGAGACCGTGCAAGGTGAGCTCATGCTCCTCCATGAGAAAATTGAGCATACGAGACAGCTCCATGACCGCTTTGCGAAATTAGTGATCCAAAACATTTCCCATGAAATGAAGCTGAAAGCAGAAAACCCATCCCTTTTCTGGGAGAATAGCCTTGTCTCCTTCCGCGAACAGATTTACGAGGACTGGATTCTGAAGGAAGGCATCAAGGACTTTGGGCTTGTTGAGAAGCTGATTGGGCCATTATTTTCGCCGAAGAATGAGTTCATTTTGCCGCTTGAGTGGATTTGGGGCGAACAGGAGCTGGCATCAAGTCAAGGAGCAGAGGAGAGCGAACAAGAGGAAATGGAAGAGGACTGGATGGAGAAGAGAATCACAGATTGGTCCTCTGTCGTGAGGGCTTGGAGCTACGTGTTCGAACATTTGATGAAGCATGGGGAATTCTCGCTTGCAGACTTAAAGGAATTGCCGCTTGAGGTGCAGGATGAGTGGTTTGAGGAAAGCGAAACCCTTGACCTTTGGATGATGTTCGATAAAAAGCCGCTCACCATCCAATCACCGTATCGCGGGGAAGAGGCCTTGAGCGATGAAAGGGAAAAGCTGCTACATAAATTAATGAATGGTGACCCGCAATTTCTCGCTCTTGAAGGAAGGCAAATATATACGGAATTTGACCATCGTGCCGAACCATTAATCTGGTACCGGACGAAAATGACCCCATTTAAAATATGCATACAGGAGGAAGGGATCTAAATGAACGCAGAAATCCTGAAAAAAGCGTCCTCCGTATACTTTACTTTATTAAAAGATAAAGTCATCGATGAGACTAGCGAACATTTTCAATCCTATTATGAACCTGATGTCAGGCAGGCAGTCATGATGCTGGCTGATGAGTCAGGAACCTTTATCATTGAATCCCCAAAAAGGATCCATCTTGTCGTGCAGCCGACCGGCTCGGTGTTTGCGACGAATTTTACCCATATGAAGGAAAGACACCGTCATATCGAGAATAAGAAACATTTTCATTTGATGAGTGTCATCATCATGAGCTTTATGGCGATGATTGACAAAAATCAGGCGGCAAAAATCAGAACAAAGCGTGAAGGCATTACCTTTTATGCACTGGAGCGCCATGTAAATGAACTGATGTCAAAATGGGCTTCCATGCTGAAGGAGGACCCGTCGATTGCACATGATCAAATGATTGATATGCAGGAAATCGTAACGACGTGGACGCATATGGAAGTCGATACAGATGAGTTCAGTGTCCGTAAGGGAAACCGCCGCACAAGAATCGGCGTGATAGCCGGTGCGATGAAGCTTCTTGAGACAGAAGGCTTAATTATTGTCCTTGATCGTGAGGATATACCGAAAGCTCTGCCGAAAACAGAGATTTTTGAGCGCATCGAGTATCTATACCATGATTATGACCGCTATGAGCAAATGAAACAGTTGGTGGCGAGCGAGGAGGAAGAATATGCCGAAGATCCATCGAATTAGAATCGTCGGTCTCCGATATGACGGAATGCAAAAGCAGTATGAAGATACGACATTTGATTTTCATAATGAAGAAACGTCTACAAATGGCTTAATTGCCATGATGAATGGCGGGGGAAAAGGTGTTTTCCTGCAAACGATATTCCAGGTTCTTAAGCCTGGTACATCCTGGGGCAAGCAGAATAACCGCTTTTATCAGCAATTCTTCTTTAATAAGAAAGAACAATTTGTTCCTTATACCTTCCACGTGCTGATTCAATGGGAGCTTGATGGTTCAGACAGACGCCATCTCGTGACAGGCGGGATGTTCTCGGCTGAACAGCGCATGTCCATGAATGAGGAAGCGCAAGATGCGGACTCAATGGAAAGGGAGGCCAAAATTGTTCCGAACATCACCTTCTATGCCAGGGAGTTTGACCGGAGAGAAGATGTTGCCTTAGAGCATATCCCGCTCTTTGAGAACGGGGAAGTCGCCGATACGGAGGAACTGAAGGATTATTTCAAATGGAATGGCTTTGATGTTTACAGAGATGTGAAGAAGCATTACCGCATTCTCGATACATACGGAATTAACCGTAAAGACTGGGATATCATGAAGGAAATCAACCGTGATGAAGGTGGCGTAGGCAAATTCTTCGAAGGAGCAGAAGATGACCATTCCCTCTTCCAAAAACGAATCATTCCGACGGTTAGCCAAGTATTAAATAAGTCCGAGCACCAGAAGAATGATTTAATTGAGATCTTTAAAAGCCAGGCGAGCATCGCGCGCGACTTGCCCGTGTTATTGAAGCGTGAACAGGCCCACAAGGAATTTCTGGAGGATGTCGTCCCATTTGAAGAACATATCGAGGCTGGTGTCAAGCAGGATGAAATTGTAACCGAAAGCAAGAAAGAGGGACAATCCTTACTCGGCGCTCTTGAACATCTAATCAAACAAGATAAAGAGACACTATCCTCGCTAGGTGCTGAGATGGAGAAATTATCAGACGAATTGTCCGTGCTCCGATTTGAGAAGGACAATCTCGAATATGCGAGAGCTCATGAGGAAACAGTTATTTGGGAGGGTAAGCTAGCTGAAGAGAAGGAAAAACTAGAGCAGCTTCAAAAGCTGGCTGTAGAGAAACAGGTGGAGAAAGATGAAGTTGCCTTCTCTTTATTGCTGAAGGAATGGAGCGAATTTGAGAACACCATCTCCAATCTAAGCCAGCAAATGGAGAATCTCGAGCGCAATAGCGGCTTAGAACAAGTCAATACACGAATGGAAGAAATCAAGGCTGGGGTATTGTCTCAATGGACAGATGTTTCTGTGAAGCTGAAGGAAGAAAACAACCGCTACCATGCCTATAAGCGCCATTTAGAAAAATCAATCCGAACCTTAACAAAGGATGATAAAAATAAAACGATTGAGCTCACCCAAGTGAAGACAGACATTCGAACGCTCATGGAAGAACTCCAGCGCTTTGAATTGAAGGCAAGCGAAATGATCAAGGAATACGGGGACCGAGTGGCCTATGACCTTGATGGGTTGGTCAGTAAGCTTAAAGAGGATCAAGCTAGATTAACAGATGAACTTTCCATGATGAAAGAGAAAGAAAAACAGTCCCAGCAGTTCCAAGGAGAATTATCCAACACGGTCGGAACCTTGACTGAGTCATTGAAGCATATGAGTGCAAGGCTAGATGAATGGAAGGGCGACTATGAAAAGCAGGAGCGCAAAGAATCCGATCTTGCCCAAAGGATGCAGGCCTTCCTAGACGATATTTCCACACCGCTCACCTCTGCCATGCTTTCCAAATATGGTCATGCCTTAGAGGCGATTCTCAGCAAAAATGAGGAAGAAACCGAGCAAATCAAAAAAGAGCTATGGGAAGCGCAAACGGACCATTACTTGAATGACGAGACATTCTGGATTGCCAACCAGGATGTGAAACAAATGAAGGAATGGATTGATGAAAAGACCGGGATTGATGTCTTTTACGGGTCACAGTATTTGCAATCCCTGGATGAACAATCCAGAAGGCAGCATCTTGATTCCTATCCGCTTCTGCCATTTGGGCTAGTCGTAAGCCAAATCCAATGGGAAAAAATCAACCATCATCTTCTGCAAGGAAAGATCTTCCGCAGTCCTGTGCCGATTTTCCTCAGAGAAGAAATGAAGGAGGGTGACCAAGCTTCCTTTGTTGTCATTGACGGAGAGGAAAGAGACCTCCTCATGGACCGCCAAAGCTTCGCCAAATGGAAATCACAAATGGCCAAGCAGATTGACGAAAAGAAAGAGGCTCTTGATGAATTCATGAAGACGGAAAGATCGATTCGCCGTCTCATTAAGGACATTGACCGAATGGCAGATGCCGATTTATGCATGGACCTGACAAAGCAAATGGAGAAACAGGAAGCATTAATTGATACTACTCACAAAGATTTGACCCGTACAGTCAAAACACTCGAGAAGGAAAGAGAGCTTCAAACCCAGCTGCAGGAGCAAATGAACCAAAAGCAAGGACGAATCGATGAGACTGAGAAGGATATCCTTGAAGTCACAGCCTTTGTGGAAGAAAAAAGTCAATCGGAAGAAACGAAAACGGTCTTGTCTGAGAAAGAAAAGCTGAGAGACAGATTAGCCATTGAACAGGAAGAACTCAGCAAAACGCTAGAGGATCTAACCACAACGCTGTCACAATGGAACCACACTCATCTTGAATGGAAATTGGCGATGGAGCAAGATTTGAAGGAAATAAGGCAATTTGTTGAAGGCGCCGCTTTCCCTGAAGTCGAAAAGGTCGAGCCGAGTGATGAAGTACCGAGTCTATCCTCGCATCTTTTGAATGACATCAAGGCCCATGTAACAGAGCTTCAGCAGCTGCAGCGTTCCAAAGAGGAACAATCACAGGAATTGACCATGCTCAAAGCCAAGAGGGAAGCCGAACTAGAGCAAGCGGCAAAGCTTGAGAAAAAGCTCAAAAAGCAGCACGAAGACTGGCGGGAGAAATCGCTGCCTGAAGAGCCGCTGAGTATTCTCGAGGGCAAGCTCCAAACCGCTCAAAAAGAGGCGAAGGATGCTGATAAGGAAGAACGGAAGCAGGAAAAGGAAGTCACTGTTGCGGAAACAACCTTAAAGCACGCCCAGGAGCAAACGAAGAAAGCTGAGAAGAAGCTGAACAAGCATGAAAAAGAACCGGAGACATGGGAAGGTCAGGATCTGGATGTAAAGGAATTAGAGATTAAGGACCGGACGAAAATTGCCAAGGATCGTCTCAAGAAGGTTGAAAAGGAACAGGAGGAAACGGACGCTCGCATTACGGGCTATGAAGGAGATCAACTGACGTTATCCGTTATCCTGAAGGATGAAGCGGCAGCTTTTTCAGAGGACGATCTTGAGAAAATCAAGACGATTGGCAAAAAGTGCATTCTCAATTGGTGTGAAGAGCACCAAGCCTTGCAGGAGGAAAAGCAAGTGAAGCATGCGAAGCTTGAGCAAACCTTGCGCAAGCTGAAGCTAACCATCGAAGATAAAGACTGGGAAATCCGCTTCAAAAATGAGGTTTTAACTTCACTGGACCATATGGACACAAGACATTATGCCCATATGCTGACCATCGTCCAAAACATGAAACGATTCTCCCGCAGCGGTCTCGAGCAGCTTGATTTGGACAAGGAAAGGGCAGAAAAAGCAAGGGATGTATGGACAAACCGTGCAAGCATGAAGGTCATGAGCATGACCGATGCCATCCGTTCGATGCTCGCAAAAATGAAAATCAAGAATGAGCGCGGCACCTTCCCGCTTGTCCAATTGAAGGAGGATATCCTTCCGAGGCGGGCAGAGGATGTTGAACCGCTTTTGCGTCAGCACTTTGTCACAGCCATTGATAAAATAAGCGCCCAATTTGACAGTATTGACGATAATAATAAACAGCTTGATCAGGAAATACGACAGCTTATCGGGGATGAGCAAATCTTGTTCGTCGCCCTGCGCAATCGCTATCCAGAATTGCTCGTTTATAATATGAGAACCGACAATGCCTTTATGTATGGGAAGCCGCAAAAAGAGCATTATTCTACTTGGAGAACGATTAACCAAGGGTCACGGACGAAATCAGATGGAAGCGGTGGTCAAAAGCTTTCCGCTAGGATGGTTATGATGATGATGCTTCTCTCCGTGAAAACAGAAGCAGACAACTCTTGGGTGCCGCTTGTTTGTGACAACCCATTTGGTCAAGCTGCCTCAGCCCATGTGCTTGACCCAATCTTTGCCGTCGCAGATAAGCTTAAATTCCAATTAATAATCGTAACACCGCCGGAATTAGTGAAAACGGAAATTAGCCAGCGATTTGATGCCTATTACAAGCTTGATTTCATTCGCAGCAAAGGAAAAGAAATTGTAACGGATACCGTCATCCCGGCTTACCGCATCTACCAGGGAGAAACGGTGCAATGAAGACAGACCTCGGTCTGTCTTTTCCAATGGAAAAAGAAATGAAAGAATGATAGATCATAGATCATTCCCTTTATATACATAATCTTACAGTTCCTTAATGCTGGTAATCTGATAGAATAGAGAAAACCGTTTAAGGTAGATTTAACTTGGCTAAGGGTTTTATAATAGATGAACATCATTGTTATAATCACATGAATAAAGGAGTATATGATGGCACGTAAAAAGAAACGAACCACTATGTTAGGCCCAATCGTTATTTTGTCGCTGCTATTAATAGGCCTATGGAAACTAATAGATTCTTATGAACCAGTACCTGTTTCATTGGATAATTCAAAGGAAATACAGGAGCTAGTCGACGAGGTGAGCTATGGGAAGGTCCAGGTCAATTGGAGAGAGGTTGCTGCCGTAGTAAAGGCTAAATACTCCATGGACACAGTCAAATCCACTGACATCCAAGGAATTGCAAAGCAATTTATGGACCGTAAAAAAGGGGAGTACACCTTAAAACCAATGAAGTCTGTTCTAGAAGACCTTCATTTTACGGCGGAGGAAAAGCAAACTGCGTATAAGACCGTGAACTCGCTTAATAAGCAATATAATGATAGCACAAGCCAGCAAAAGTTTATCAGCAAAATAAAAAAAGGAGCCATTGCGAATTATGAGAAATATGGCATCCTTCCATCTGTCACAATCGCACAAGCGGTACTTGAATCGAATTGGGGCAAATCTGGTTTAACGAAGGACTACAATAACTTATTCGGTATTAAAGGTCATAACTGGGATGGCGCAACGGCAAACATGAAGACAAAAGAAAATTATAATGACCACATCAACAGTGATTTTCGCGTGTATGCCTCCTTGGAGGATTCCATCAAGGATCATGGCCAATTCTTGGCCGAAAACAAGCGTTATGAAAAAAATGGCCTATTTGACGGGCAAACGTACCAGGAACAAACGAAAGCCCTAGAAGATGCCGGATATAGTACAGCGACTAATGAGAATGGCGATAAGATCTATAGCAGCATGCTCATGGAGATCATCCAGACTTATCAGCTGCAAGTCATTGATAGTCAGGCTGTATTGAACCAAAATGCCTGAAGAGGTGCATCATATATTTGATGCATCTTTTTTCATTTTCCCAAACAATGTACGGTTCCATACATGCCGCAATCTCCCTCCGAGCATACTAGGGGTGGAGGGATGACCAATGAATGACAAACGTGATTTTTTCGAGAATGCCTATGAAGAATATTTAAATGCAAATAGTCCTGAAATGGAGGCAAATGTACCAATTCCAGGCAAGGAGCGGATTGTTGCTGTTCAGAAAAATAATGATGGAGACATCATGGCTTTTAAGACTGAAAGTGGACGGGAACTCGATTATTTAACGGCATTGGATGAGGCAAAGGGCGGGAAGCTTGCCAATATTGATGTTTTTCACAAATATGGACGAGATATTATTCGAAGTGAGCCTGATGGTATAAAGGAAAATAACTTAGACAATCTTCCTGAATTTTAATTTTAATGAATTGGCAGGCGGAGACTAGTTCTCCGCTGTTTTTCATTGGTTATCCAAATTAACCATCATAGATTTCCTTTCCATTCTCCTATATACTCAAGTAAGAATAAATTATATGAGTATTGGATACTTGAGACATAGAGGAGGGGTTACTATGACGACATGGAACATTAAAAACATGAAGATTGGGGAAGGAATCCCAAAGATCATCGTGCCGCTCGTTGGGGAAACAGAGGAAGAAATCCTAGAGGAGGCGGCTTTTGTAAGGGAGCTTGCTCCAGATGTCGTTGAATGGCGAGCCGATCTTTATGAGCATGTCGAAAATCTTGATAAGGTCAAAGTCTTATTGACGAAATTAAGAACTATCTTTGAAAAGGAATTGTTGCTATTCACATTTAGGAGCCATAAAGAAGGCGGGAAGAAAGAAATCAGCGATGTTTTCTATGCAAAACTAAATGAAACGGCCATCCAAACAAAGCAAATTGACTTAATCGATGTTGAATTATTCAGTAAAAAGGAAAGTATTGAACAACTAATTGCAACAGCAAACGATAATGCTGTATACGTCATCATGTCAAATCATGATTTCGAAAAAACCCCTTCGAAGGAGGAAATCCTCAAAAGGCTTTGCCAAATGCAGGATTACGGGGCACATATCCTGAAACTAGCGGTTATGCCGCGAAATGCCGGAGATGTATTAACCTTGCTAGATGCAACCTATACCATGAAAACGGAATATGCAGACCGTCCATTAATCACCATGTCTATGGCAGGAACAGGCGTTATTAGCCGGCTCGCCGGGGAAGTGTTCGGTTCTGACTTCACATTTGCAGCAGGGAAAGATGCATCGGCACCTGGTCAAATTCCTGTAGAAGAGCTGCGTTCCGTGCAAGGAACCATACATAAAAACCTTACATATTAAATCAATGAGTGTGTATCAAAAAGAGACAGCAGGAGAGAAAGGATTGTTTGGTAATCCAACGCTGGATTTATCGGGCATCACTCAGAAAGGCAGGAAATCCTGTCTTTTTTATTTGGGATGTTTTCCGTATGATATGCTGCTTTAGATAATAAGAGGAAAGAAAATATCACTTTGTGATACCATTAAATGGAGATACCTTCTTCCACTGAAAGGCCAGATTAGCGGAAGAAGTAATATTATAAAGATATATAATACCGCATTAAAGGAGATGATAACATGCAGGTTCTTGCTGGTCTTATAGGTGCAGGGTTTCATTTTTTGCTTGCTTATATCGTTTGGGGAAAAGGGAAAATCCAGATTTTAGCTGGGTATGTTGAAGGTCAAGTAAAAGACAAAAGGAAAGCCGCTAAGTATTCAGGTATCTATCTAATTGGACTTGGCATTATATTTGCATTTTTCCCTTTACTTCCTAATCACTTTTATTTCGTATTTGCATTTTATATGTTATGGGCTTTTGGTGGTATGATTTTTGTCAATATAAAATTAAAATAAACCATTTCTATTCCACTACTGAGGGCATTGGCTAAGAAGGATTATGCTCTTTTTTGTTGAATTCCTAATTGTAGAAATGGGGTGGCGGGCTTGAGAAATGTTCATATTTTGAATTGTGTTGGTTTAATCATATTATTGGTAGGAATATATTTATCCACTTTGTTATCCACGCTTTGGGTTATAGTCGGCACTACACTTGCGATGATCGGTGGTGGCCTAATTGGTACTAGTTCCTATTTTATTTCCAAGCCTAACAAATAACATATTCCTTATTCAACTTATGAGGGTATTAATCAAGGAAGATTAATACTCTTTTCTGTTGAACGCCTTATTGTAGTAAAGGGGCAGTTTAGTTGAATAAGGATTACCAAGTTATTATGCGAATTGATATGTAGGGGGGATTTTATTATGAATACATTTGTTTATATGGTAAGGCACGCTGAATCACCTAAAGAAGGAAATGAAAGAACAAGAGGGTTGACTGAAAAAGGTAACTCAGATGTCAAACGAGTGACTGACATTTTGAAAGAAGAAGAAATTAATATTGTTGTTTCAAGTCCATATATACGCTCAATTTCAACTGTAGAACCACTAGCTCGACATATAGGAGAGGAAGTTTTAATTTTTGAAGATTTAAAAGAGAGGAAATTCTACTCGGAAAACAACCGGGTATCAGATAAAGAACTGTTTCCACTTTTAGAAAAGTCATTTTCCGAATCCAATTTCGCTTTAGTTGGAGGAGAGTCAAATGATGATTGCCAAAATAGAGCTATAAGTGTCCTAAATGAATTATTAGAAACTTTTAGAGGTGAAAAAATGGTGATAGGTACTCACGGAATTGTTATGACCCTAATGATGAGATATTTCGATAGCACCTATAACTTGGATTTTTTACATAGCACCTCAAAACCTGATATTTATAGAATGGAATTCAATGAACAAAAATTAGTGAATGTACAAAGACTATGGGTGTAAATATGGACGATAACAGATGAAAATAAACTGAGACAATGTTCCAAAAGGGATTTTTGCCCTTTTATATTGAACGTCTTATTGTAGTAAAGGGGCAGTTTAGCGGAAGAGATAACAGCCTATTTTAACAATAATAAGGTGCAATATATAAAAATTTTACGAGGAGAAAATTAATGAGACTC
>NZ_PKOZ01000021.1 GCF_002946355.1 Pradoshia eiseniae | reverse complement strand
AATGGCTAGTTCTTACTCGGCGGGAATCCCACCCGCTATATGATACGACCTAGGCTCGGCCGCACAACTGCCCCTTTTGTTCCATAAGAAATTCAACACA
Organism: Pradoshia eiseniae; assembly: GCF_002946355.1. NCBI lineage: Bacteria > Bacillati > Bacillota > Bacilli > Caryophanales > Bacillaceae > Pradoshia > Pradoshia eiseniae. The sequence goes on along the minus strand of NZ_PKOZ01000021.1, from coordinate 23,132 downwards.
AAAAGGCATTAATCCTTCTTAGATCAATGCCCTTGCTCGTATCAAAAAAACTTTTTATATAACTCCCGTCGCAGTGTTCCACTTAAATAAGCGTAAATTTTAGTTGTTTCGCTCTTCTCGTGTCCCATCAAATTTTGAATGACTTCTAAAGGGGCCCCATTATTCAATAAAGTAGTGGCATAACTATGTCTCAACTGATGTGGGTGAATACTTTTATTGATGCCGGATTTTTTCGATATCTGTTTTATAATATACCTCATTTGGGATATGCTCATCCGATGGGGAGCACGTACGGTTACAAATAAAGCTTCTTGATCATCTGTTCTCTCATCAAGATACCTCTTCAACCAGATATCACACCTAGTATTAAAGTAAACTTCTCTTTCTTTATTTCCCTTACCTAAGACAATTACGGACTGATTAGAAAAATCAATGGATTGTCGATTCAAATTAACGGCTTCCCCAATTCGACAACCGGTTGAATACATAAACTCGAACAATGCATTTTCTAATGTTGTATGACAAGCTTCTCTTAAATGCTCAATTTCTACTTCAGTTAAAAACTTTGGTATGCGGACATCTAGTTTTGGTTCCTTAATTTTCGCGGCTGGATTGCCATTCAAAACATTTTCATCTTGGGCCCATCTAAACAGCGATTTTATAAAACGTATCCTATGACTAAGACTAGCAGCCTTTAATTGATTAGCAACATTCCCTAGATAAAGCTTTAATGAATCGGTGGTTATTTCATCAAGGGATCTATCACCAAGATTCCGGATTAATAAGTTTAATTGGACATTATAGGCTTTTAAAGTCTGAGATGAATATCCTTGTATTTGTTTATCAGCTTTATATAAATCCCACGCTTCAGATAGTATCATCCTATTACTCTCCTAATCTATTTTTATCAGTATAGACAAATAGAAAGGCAGTAATACTTATATTCTATTAATGATTTTTATGAAAGATAAGATTTTATTTAAAAACCGCGAGGGTATTTCTATTACTTATCTCCACAGTTCCTACACGCTTAAGTAGAAAAAATCACTTGTAACACTGGTGGAGAAATTCAGATTAAGTATTAACTTCGTGAATCCGTTGCAAGAAACGTAAAAAGGCAGTGCCCCCAATTTTGAGGGCTTACTGCCTTATTTTAAAATAAGTTGCGAGACACACTCTACGTGCATCGTCTGCGGGAACATATCCACCGGCTGAACCTCAACCGTCTTATAGCCATTGTCCTCCAAATAACGGAGATCACGTGCCAATGTGGCTGGATTGCAGGATACATAGACTACCTTCTTAGGCTTCATCGCTGCGATGGTTTTTAAAAGATTCTCGTCACAGCCCTTGCGTGGCGGGTCGACGACGAGTGTGTCAGCTGTGATGCCTTGCTTGTACCAGTTCGGGATGACGGTTTCCGCTTCCCCGACCTCGAATTCAACATTCGTGATTTCATTTAGCGCTGCATTTTTGCGAGCGTCCTCTATTGCTTCCGGTACAATTTCTACACCATACACTTTCTTCGCCTTTTTCGCGAGGAAGAGAGAAATCGTCCCGATGCCGCAGTAAGCGTCAATGACGGTTTCATGACCGGACAGGTCTGCATATTCGAGTGTCTTATCATAGAGTACCTTCGTTTGGATAGGATTCACCTGATAGAAGGATCTTGGTGAGATCTCGAATTTGATGTCACCGATGTAGTCTGAGATTACATCCGCTCCCCAGAGCGTGATTGTCTGGTCACCAAGGATGACGTTCGTCCGCTTCGTGTTCACATTCTGGATGATGGATGTGATGTTTGGCACAGCTTCAACTATCTCCTCAATTATCTTCCTGCGGTTCGGCATATCCGGCGTTCTTGTCACCAGAACAATCATGAGCTCGCCTGTCATCTGACCTGTACGAACCATAATGTGGCGGAGCGTGCCTTTATGCTGCTTTTCATTATAGGCTTTGACGCCATGCTTTTCACAGATCCCCTTCACAAGACGGACCATCTCATCATTCTCGGTAAACTGAATCAAGCACTCATCCATATCGATAATTTCATGGGAGCGTTTCGCATAAAAGCCTGCGACCAGGCCGCCTTCCATCTCACCGACCGGCACCTGTGCCTTATTACGGTAATTCCATGGCTCATTCATGCCAAGAACGGGGAGAACATTTACCTCTTCCAGCTTGCCGATACGAGTCATCAGCTCTCGGACCATTTTCTCCTTGGCCTTTAGCTGGCCTTCATAGGATAAATGCTGCAGCTGGCAGCCGCCGCATTGCTTATAAATCGGACATGGCGGTTCAGCGCGGTCTGGGCTTTCCTCATACAGTTCCATTAAGCGGCCAAATCCATATCCTTTGTTCAGCTTTGTTACCTTAATCTTCGCTTTCTCCCCAGGAAGTCCGTAGGGAACAAAGATTGGGTAGCCATCAATCTTAGCGACGCCAGATCCCTCATGAGTCAAGTCCTCAAACACAACATCTATATAATCATTTTTTTGTATTGGAGCCATTTTCTTTTCAGTCATTTATTGAAACCTCGATTTTTATTGAAGTAATGATGATTGTATCACAAAATAGGTTCGACCGATAATAGACGATTCTATCCATTAAAAAACCAACTCCATTAAAGAAGTTGGTCAATATCCGGAAGATCCTTTAGAAGCTCAGATTCTTGGATGGTTAAAAGATGACGGTCAGTCATTTTCTGATTTTCATATACCTTCTCTGGCACAAACACCTCAAAATGACGATATAAGTTTACGAACTCTGCTGGAGCTAGACCCCCGAATTCACCGTCCAGATTGAGCTGCAATTTATCTGGTGAGCTGACCTTAATGCGGTTTGCTTTCGCATATACCACAGACGGGTCATTAATATGTTCACCGCGAATCGCCATTGTTACAACACGGACAAAATCAGCGAGATTAATTTTCTTCAGAATAAGCAGGGTAAACATCCCATCATTCAAGGAAGCATCCGGTGCTAGTCTCTCGAATCCGCCAACAGAATTCGTGTTAGCGACAAGAAACAGCATCGCATTTCCTTCAAATAGTTTCCCGTCATACTCAATACGCATTTTAGTAGCCTTTAAGGATGGCAGCATCTCAATTCCTTTTAAATAGTAAGCGAGCTGCCCAAGCACGGTCTTCAGCTTGCTAGGCACCTCATACGTAAGTTCAGTGAGGCGACCGCCGCCGGCAATGTTAATGAAGAAGCGATCATTCATTTGACCGATATCAATTGGTATTGTAAGCCCTTGGGCAATGATATCTGCTGCATCCAAGACGGATTTCGTCGAGACGCTTAATGCACGTGCAAAGTCGTTTGTCGTTCCAACTGGAATAATTCCTAGCTTTGGACGGAACTCATGCCCGGCAAGTCCGTTAACAACCTCATAAATTGTTCCGTCTCCACCAGCGGCGATAACTACATCGTATTTCCGTTCAATCGCAATCTCAGCCGCTCTCGTAGCATCACCCTCGCCTGTGGTCGCATGACAGGAGGCTTCATAGCCAGCCTTTTCAAGCTTCTCAAGCACCTCTGGCAAATAACGTTTGAACGCTTCCCTACCCGATGTTGGGTTATAGATAATTCTTGCTTTTTTCATATTCATTCATCATCCTATATAAAATTCAAAGTATCTTGCGCTACAGAAGTTTATTACCATTATAACTCCACTAAAAGCCAATTGCCATATCCATCCTGCTTCAAGGGGGCTTTATTTCGCCTCTAGCTCCATGAGAATGGCATCACCGTTACTGCCGACCTTCACCTTGGCAAAGTCGGCGTTCTCTTCTACCCATTCTCCTGTTCCTTCTTCAATGAAGAAGGACTCAATGCCATAGGTGATTCTGTCACCATTCAGCTCTCCCTGCAGGATCACTTCATTGCCTTTGTTCACTTGCTCCCTTGCCTCATTCATATTATCATAAACCTTTTTGATTTGAGAAATCCCAGCCTCATCTTTCTCAAGGAGTACATACACCCGGCCCGAGTAATCATCTAATCCTGCTTCATACGTGCTAATATTATAGGCTAAGTCTACATAATCTCCCTGCATAAAAGCACGCGGGTCCACCGGTTCGACTTTTAGCATAATCTCTGTGCCATTTCGCAGAATGATTTCTTTTTGTACAATAATGGCACCAATGATTAGAAGCTGCAGGAGGACAATTGGCACCCATTTGCGAACTCCGCCAAGAATAAATCCACCCTCCCCTAGTTCCTCTCTCGTTTGCCGCTTATCCAAGTACAGTGCGATTAAGAAGAAAACAGCTCCTGCCAACGCAAACGTCAAAGACTTATGGAGCAGCTTCCAAAACAGGTCATAATACTTATAGCCAAAAAAAGCAATCAAATAAGCCAACACCGCATATTCGAGCCAGTGGAGATGTGTTTTTACGGTCACTTTATACGTTTTATAGAGCAGGAAGCCCAGATACGCTAGGTTAGAAAGATAATAGAGCACCGAATGCTCCGAAAAGAAGGTAAGCACAAACCATATGGTCAATACCGCAACCAAATTCCAGCCTTTCGCCAATCGTCCTGGAACAAGCAAATAAAGAGCCAATGCCAGTATCAGCAGAATAAGGAGCCCATAATCAAATGAAAGATCTGGCCACAGACGAAAGATCGTCAGTCCTGCTCCATACAGGAAAGCCGCGATCATAAACGGATAGATCGCCCTCTCCCGCTCTCTCCATAGGGCGTAGCCAATGATGGCCATATAAATCAATAGCACGGGAACCGAGAAATCCCAGAGCACCCCAGTAGCCATTCCCAGACCGGATAGCATCAGTGTATATCGAAGAATTGACTGTTTCTTCTCTAGATGGGTTCCAATCGGAACGAGAACAATAGCACTAAATAAAATCCATTCGGCGCCTTCTAGATTAAATAAGTAAAAAATACTTAGCGCAGAGGAGACAATCAGCAGGGCCGCCAAGAAAATCGATACGGTTTTAATAAGTTGATGAAGCCATCTGTTCTCACCTGACGTTTTCCGTGCGAGCTTTGCCACCCATATGGAGCCAGCCGCAATCAAACCGATGCCAAGTACAAAGCCAAACAAATAAACAAGCAAACCAGATATCCATGAGGTAATCATAAAGAAGTGACTAATGAGGAGAATAGCCGCTCCAAGCGAAGCCAGCACAACAAGGACCTTATTCTCTGCCTTAATGAGATATTGATAGTAGATTCCCGCATACAGGAGAATGATGAGTACATAAACAATCATTCCAGCAATCGAGAATGGTTCATCAAAAAACAAATATTGCCCTGTCCATTCAGTCGTTACCTCAATCGCGAGAATCTGGACCAAGACTGCGGCCAAATACGCGACCAGCTTCGGCTTCCTTGAAGCATACAGGAACATGATAGCTGTATTGACCAGCAGAATGGCAATCGTGATGATCGTATCCTCCATAATCGTCCGTTCAATCCATCTATCCACCGGATAAAAGTACGTATATAGAGTTATATTAAATAGAATGAAAGATTGCACGGAAAACACCGGAAATCTCGTCACAATAGCTAGCAAAACAGAAGGAATAAGCCAAATCAGAAAGAAGGTGTACCCATCCGCATGCGAATTATAAATTTGACCAATAAGTGCAACAGCTGCTCCAAAGGCAATCGACCCGCCCCAGAAAATCCATGCTCCCACATCCGCAAGACCTGGTTTCCATTTAGCAAACCCATAGCTAACCCCATAAAACAAGACCATTAACAGGCAAGCCAGCGTCACCTTGGCAATATGGCCCATCCCTCCCCAATTCGCCGCAAAGAAATAAATGATGGAACTTAACCAGAACAATAATCCGATAAAATAGGTTGTCATCACTGCCTTGATACTTCTCAACTTCCCTCACCTCCATAACTATTTATATTCAAACCTCTCTTACTTATCCTCATTGTATCAAATTAGTAAGCAGGCAAACTTCTTCTCTACTTCCGTCACAAAATAGTCAACTATTCATTCGTTTTACTTCTTTTAGTTTCAAGCCGTCAAAGGTCAGCCTATAAACATCCGGCATCGCCAGACCCTTCCAAAATGAATAATCATACTGCGAATCAAAATGATTCATGATCAGTACCATGATATTGCCATGCGTACCTATGACAATATTTTTCCCCGGATATGTTTGCAATACATGAACAGCCGCATCTACTCCGCGCTTCTGCGCCATAAGATTGGACTCCCCGCCTTCATAGGAAAAGGCTGGATTCTGCCAAAGTCTTGCGACAGCTTGGTCAAAATCGTCTACCGGCTCTTTGGCCAATTGCCGTTCCCTAAAGCCCTCTTCAATCATTATTTCAGCGCCGATCCAATCAGCGATCCCTTCCACCGTCTGTATAGCCCTTTTATATGGACTGGCCAGGACATAGTGAATGCTTTCATGCTTCAAGCTATCCGTTATTCTTTCCGCATCCATATATCCTTTAGGCGATAATGGCCTTCCGAGTTCATCAGGTGTATATGTCGAATGAGCATGCCTGACGAAATAAATAGTGGTTTGCATACCTGTCGCTCCCTCTAGAAAAATTCATATAATCCGTTATTAAAATACGTAAATTCATCCTCTGAAACCCGGTATCTTGTATAGCCTTCATAAAAAGCCTCTATGTATTCAGCATATCCCCTTAATTTTCGAATGGCTAAGCATTCATCATAACGCGGGTCGCCAATCGCCATCCCTGCCACGTCAATCCACATCAGCCCGCCATTCTCTAAAACAAGGATATTATCTGTATTACAATCACCATGAATCATCGTTTGCCGGACTGGTGCCGGCTTATCTTCCTTCAATTTCTGCAGAAGCTCCAGGCTGCCATCCGCCTCTCCTCTTTTGGCATAGTTTTCAGCCTTTGCCAGCTGTTCATCCATCCAAACTGGACTCGAATCGAGAGATGGAACTTTCATTTGATGCAAATCGAGGAGGAAGCGGCCAAAGGCTCTTATCAACGACTTCCTTGCGCCATCCGAATTGGCATTCTCCAATGCAGCCGATAAGCTAACCCCTTCTTCAAAGGACATGAGCAAATGGCTGCTATCCTTGTATTCTATAAATCCCTGATACCGCGGGACCGGAACCTCCTCTCCTCTGAGCCGTTCCAATACACCTGCCTCTGTCCTCAGCCACTCACGGTATTTATCCTGAAATGAGCTTTTAAGCAGAAAAGAACCTTTATCCGTCATTACCTGACTAACCTCGGACGTACATCCTTGTTCCGCTAAGCGGCTCCTCTCATGAATCGGACCTATAATTTGTTCAATATCCCCTTTTAACTGTTGATTCATTTCTCCCACTCCTTTTCACCGCTACCTACTAATCATTCTCTAACCATAAGAATATTCCTCTAACTTAATTAATAACTAAAAAACCCGCCTTTCTAAAAAGCAGGTCAAAGCATTGCACATAGTTGATAAATTGCATCATCTATGGACTTGAATCACTCTATTTTTTTCGAATAGACAGCATATATTGAGCATTCGTGAAGATGAGGATAAAAAGAATGATGAGAATTCCAGCTAATTGAGAGACACCTGTTAGGACTGAATAGCCTATGAGCGCTAACACAGCGAAGAACAGAAGCATACTGATACTTGTGAACGCTCTATATAACCCCTGCAGCATGATATGACGTTCTCCATCATCGCTCATTTCCATCAACTTTTTGGCATACCCCTTATCATTCACAGACGGGTATTCACGATTGGGGTCTACCACTTTTGCTAGCTCCGCGTTAATGAACACCATCGAAATACTGAGAAGAACCAGACCAAGGCTAATAAAGATGAACGCATTCGGTTGAGCAGTGATTCCCACTAGCGCGAGCATTCCGACTGAGGTATACATGGCTATATTTGCAGCCAGCATGCCATCTCCATACCGTTTGTTTTGAAGCTCAGCAAGTTCATCCTCTTCATCACCTGTTTCCATCCTCTTGGATTCCCTCATGACACGCATGTCACTGCATTAAAGATAATCAAACCGACCGAAATCACCATCAATATAATCATCAATTCAAAGGACAGATTTAGTGTCCCCCATGAGAGATTCGATCCTAAACTGGAATTCAGAGAAACATGCATCGCCATATATCCTAATACCGCTCCCACCAACGCTCCTAACAGCATCTTCCCGATCGCTTTCGCCATCATTCATCCTCCTCAAATAGAAATATCTTCTCGATTGGCTCATTAAAGATTCTCGCAATTCGCACGGCAATCAATAGGGAAGGAACAAATTCCTCCCGTTCAATCAAACTCACTGTCTGGCGAGAAATTTTCGCATGCTTCGCAAGCTGAGTCTGATTCATGCCCTCACGCGCCCTAAGCTCCTTCAATCTCGTTTTCATATTTTCACCTCTAATATCATTGTATGATTTATTTTCCATTTTGACAAATATATTTGTCAAAATGATTATTATAATTGTCAAAATGGATATTTGCACTCATAAAGAGAGCCTATTAGGCTATTACATATTACTAATTTTTTACTATGAAAATATTGACAAACTCAGAATTAAATCATATAGTTAACTACGGAAATGATAATCATTATCAATTATAAAATATACTTAATACTTTAAGGAGGACTATGATGAATCGCCTCTATACAGATAGCTTACATATCGGATATGGAGAACAGCTGATTGTCAAAGATCTTAGTATAGATATACCTGATCACAAAATAACCACCATCATTGGGTCCAATGGCTGCGGTAAGTCGACTTTACTAAAAGCGATTACGAGGATTATCTCTCATCAATCCGGTGACGTCATACTGGATGGTAAATGCATTTCAAGTGAAAATACCAAAATTCTCGCACAGAAAATGGCCATCCTTCCCCAATCACCAGAAAGCGCGAGCGGACTGACAGTCGGCGAGCTCGTATCCTACGGACGCTTCCCTTATCAAAAAGGACTCGGCCGGCTTTCAAAAAAGGATAGAGAGGTTATTGACTGGGCCCTTCAAGTAACTGGAACAAGTGACTTCAAGTATCGTCCTGTTGATGCCCTATCAGGCGGTCAGCGGCAGCGGGTTTGGATTGCCATGGCACTTGCTCAGGAGACAGAGATTATATTTCTCGATGAACCGACTACATACTTAGATATGGCCCATCAATTAGAGGTTTTAGAGCTTTTGCAGAAGCTTAACATGGAGCAAGGCCGCACGATTGTGATGGTTCTCCACGATTTAAACCAGGCTGCACGATTCGCGGATTATATGATTGCCTTAAAGGATGGGGAAATTGTGAAGGCCGGGAATTGCGAGGAAGTCATGACTCCTAATGTGCTCAAGGATGTATTCCATATTGATGCCCAAATCGGGAAGGACCCTCGAACAAATAAACCAATGTGTATAACCTACGACTTAATTAAAGGAGAAGAAAATCATGAAAAAATGGATCCTTCCGTTCATGCTGCTCTCATTGCTGCTAATTAGTGCATGCAGCAGTACTTCCTCAACAGAAAAGGAAAACGATACAAAGAAAGAAGAGTCCGAAACATTCACATATGAGTCAGAGACCGGACCAGTTGAAGTGCCAAAGGACCCGCAGCGTGTCGTCATGTTATCAGGCTTCACTGGGAATGTGATTGAATTAGACGTAAATCTAGTCGGTGTGGACGTATGGTCTAAAACAAACCCTACATTCGAGAAGGAATTAAAGGATGTTGCCGAAGTATCTGAGGATAATTTAGAACAAATCATTGAGCTTGAACCTGATTTAATTATTGCATTATCAACGGTCAAAAACATTGATAAATTAAATGAAATCGCTCCTACAGTCACGTATACATGGGGGAAATTAGATTATTTAGAGCAGCATATTGAGATTGGTAAACTGCTAGGGAAAGAGGAAGAAGCTAAAGCCTGGGTAGATGACTTCCAAAAACGCGTCACAGAGGCCGGGGATGAAATCAAAGCAAAAATCGGCGAGGATGCCACCGTCTCCGTCATCGAAGCCTATGATAAAAACCTATATGTTTACGGGGATAATTGGGCACGCGGAACAGAGATTCTCTACCAGGGCATGAAATTGAAAATGCCTGAAAAAGTAAAAGAAATGGCCTTAAAGGATGGCTATTATGCGCTTTCTACAGAAGTCATCCCTGATTATGCAGGAGATTATGTCATCTTAAGTAAATATGCAGAGGCGGACACTTCATTCCAGGAGACCGAAACCTATAAGAATATACCTGCTGTCAAGAATGGCCGTGTATATGAAATGGAAGGAAACGGGGCCTCCTTCAGTGATCCGGTTACACTAGAAAAGCATTTGGCCTTCTTCAAAGAATCATTTCTAGCTGAATAATTTTCGTTGGAGGGATTCGGATGATATAGAATCCCTCTTCCCTATTCTAGGAAAGAGAAGATGAGTAAGATGATAAAAGAAAATAAACATCGAATCCCTTTCGTCTATATCATAATTATGAGTTTGCTTGTTTTCATTGGCATGTTTATCGCTTCCATGGCCTTTGGTTCTGCAGATACATCTATCAAGGACGTATGGCTTGCTCTAACCACGAATGCGAAAACAGAAACCGCTCTCATGCTTCGGGAGATTCGTCTTCCAAGGGAGATAGCGGCCATCTTTGTCGGTGCGGCGCTGGCGGTTTCCGGAGCCATTATGCAAGGATTAACGAGAAACCCGCTGGCTGACCCTGGTCTTTTGGGACTGACAGCTGGAGCAAATGCTGCCATGGCAATCATCCTTGTGGTCATTCCTTCAGTGAATTATTTTGGATTAATGATTGGCTGCTTTATAGGAACGGCCGTTGGCACCATCATGGTATTTGGAATTGGGATGATTCAAAAAGGCGGCTTCTCCCAAATCCGTATTGTCTTAGCTGGAGCAGCCGTATCTGCCTTCCTCTACGCTGTCTCCGAGGGCGTCGGCATTTACTTTAAACTCTCTAAGAGTATTTCTATGTGGACCTCAGGAGGCCTCTCCGGAACAAATTGGGACCAGCTAAAGGTGATTGTCCCCTTCATCATGACCGGTATTCTCCTGTCTGTCCTGCTCTCAAGACAGCTGACTATTCTTAGCCTAAATGAAGATGTGGCCGTAGGATTAGGACAAAAAACAACTCAAATAAAAGGAATCCTCTACATCGTCATTATTCTGCTTGCTGGTGCCTCAGTCGCACTGGTTGGGAACATGACCTTTATCGGCTTGATGGTCCCCCATATCGTTCGGGCAATTGTTGGAACAGATTATCGTTTCATCATCCCGATGTCAGCCATTGCCGGTTCTGTATTTATGCTGCTTGCCGACACGATTGGCCGCACCATCAATGCCCCTTATGAAACACCTGTAGCAGCCATTGTAGCTGTTATTGGTCTACCCTTTTTCTTAACCATTGTTCGTAAAGGGGGTAAAGTATTCTCATGATTCATCCATCACTACGAAAAAAACAGCGCGTTCTGTTTATCCTTTTACTTGCCTTGATAAGCGTAACAGCTTTGATAAGCCTAGGTTTAGGAGCTGCTGGCCTCTCATATGACAGGCTAATTCCTGTCTTTCTTGGGGAAGGCACCTTTAAAGAAGAATTTGTTTTATTTTCAATCCGGTTGCCGCGCTTGATTATTACTATACTCGCTGGCATGGCTCTTGCTTTATCTGGCGCCATTCTGCAAGGAATTACACGCAACGACCTGGCCGACCCTGGAATCATTGGAATCAACTCGGGAGCAGGCGTGGCCATTGCCGCATTCTTTCTGTTTATTCCAATTGAGCCTGGTTCATTTGTGTACATGATTCCGCTTGTCGCCTTCCTGGGAGCCTTGCTTACGGCCTGCTTCATCTATATATTTGCCTATAGCAAAAACACCGGATTGCAGCCAGTAAACCTGGTCTTAGTCGGGATTGGATTCTCATCAGCACTCTCTGGAGCGATGATTGTACTCATCTCATCGGCTGAACGCGAGAAAGTGGATTTCATTGTCCAGTGGTTAGCGGGAAATATATGGGGGGCGGATTGGCCATTCATCTGGGCTCTTCTTCCATGGCTGGTCACACTGATTCCTTTCACCTTATACAAGGCCAGCCGGCTAAATCTGCTCGGATTGAATGAATCGGTTGCCATCGGCGTCGGGGTAGCGATTGAGAAGGAAAGAATTATCCTATTATTAACGGCTATTGCCTTAGCCGCTTCCGCCGTTTCTGTCACTGGGGGTATTTCCTTTATCGGCTTAATGGCTCCTCATATTGCGAAAGCATTAGTTGGACCAAGAAACCAGTTGTTCATTCCCCTTGCCATTCTGATCGGAGGCTGGCTCCTTTTATTCGCTGATACCATTGGCCGGAACCTGGTCGAACCGAATGGCATACCTGCAGGCATTATGGTTGCATTAATTGGCGCTCCCTATTTTCTATACTTGCTATTAAAAAAGATTTAGAGATTAATCCCTTGAATTACTCAAGGGATTTTTTCATTTATAAACATAGCTATTCCACTTCATTAGCCCTGCCGTTACATGTTAAACAGCATAAACTATAGAAGCATGTCCGACTTAACGGAGGGTTATTTATGAGAAATCCAAAACGAAAAAGAGGTTTTTGTGTGCCTGGATACCGCTATTGCGGTCCAGGATGTTCAGGTCCCGGTTCTCCAACCAATGCAGTGGACTCCTGCTGCAAGCGCCACGATGATTGTTATCAAAGATATGGTCCATGCAAATATTGTGATGATCTGTTTTTGGACTGCTTGCGTCCGAAAATAAACCGCCAGACGAATATGGGCAGGGATGCAGCCTTATTCTATAATGTCATGAGACTCAGAAGTGCTTTTAAGTAACAGAATTCACTGTTTTGCCATTGTATAGATGACTTGCTCCGCACCAAACCGAATCAGTCGTTGCTCCTCCCGCATTCCCGCTTTCTCCAGCAATTTTCGTGATGGCAGATTGGCGATCTGTGTTTCCGCTATGACTTTAGGTAAATGCAGCACATCAAAGGCATAATCAAGAATGGTCCGAACGGCTTCCAATCCATAGCCGTTCCCCCACCATTCTGGCAAAAGCTGATAGGAGATTTCATGGAAGGACCCATCATGATGGGGGCCTAACGAAATAACCCCAACTAAACCATTCGTGTCCTTATTCCTGACTACCCAATGATTCTCATCCCTCGTATGACACATCTCATCAAATATTAGCGGCAGCTCCTCTTCTTTCCGCACGCCGCCTAAATATCTTCTCACTTCCTGATTCATATATAACTGCTTCACTTCATCATAATCTGTCTTTTGAAAGGGCATCATTACACATCGATTAGTTTCAAGTATCTTCCTGTTCAAATATTCTTCAACCAAGTCAGCACCCTCACAATCTGAAAGGGCTCCATCCAAGTCACGAATCCCAAAACGACAAAAGCCATAAGAATAGTTAGATACTTCAACTTACCTGCTTCATTTTTTGCTATAGCCATAAAACCGAGAATAACCGCGACAAATAAGCATATGAACCCAATCAAGATAAATAGCTCTGCATTTTCTCCTATAGACCTGTTAATCACATAGGCGATGATTCCAATGATAATGAGTAATATGGACAACAAGCTGAATCGTTTCATATTCCATCCCCCCTTATTTTTACACTACCATCAAATTCCAAATATTTGCAATATATATTTTAGAACTCTTTAACCAAAAAACCCGCCTATACAAAGGCGGGTTTTGCATTTCTGCATACTTATCGTTTCTTCAATTCGTCCATAATCAATTGGTTAACCATTTGCGGGTTAGCCTGGCCTTTTGTCGCCTTCATCATCTGCCCGACAAGGAAGCCGACTGCTTTTTGCTTACCACTCTTAAAGTCCTCGATTGATTGCGGGTTGTTATCGAGAATTTCGATGACAATTTTGCGAAGCGCACCTTCATCCGAGATTTGGACTAGTCCTTTCTCTTTTACGATAGCTTCAGCATCTCCTCCGTTTTCGACCAATTCCTTAAAGACGGTCTTCGCGATTTTCGAGGAAATCGTTCCGTTTACAATCAGCTTGATCAAACCGGCTAAGCCTTCCGGTGTCAATGGTGTGTCATGAAGCTCTTTTTGAGCAGCCTTCAAGTAAGCGGACAGCTCACCCATGATCCAGTTTGACGCTTGCTTCGGCTCTGCGCCTGCAGCAACCGTCGCCTCAAAGAAATCAGCAGTCTCCTTCGTCACGGTCAGGACAGCCGCATCATAGCTCGGCAAGCCCCAATCTTCCACATAGCGTTTCTTCCGCTCATCCGGAAGCTCTGGGATTTCCGCACGAATGCGATCCTTCCATTCTTGGTCAATATAGAGCTCAACTAGATCCGGCTCAGGGAAGTAACGGTAATCGTCAGACCCTTCCTTCACACGCATAAGCAAGGTAGCGCCTGTCGCCTCATCAAAGCGGCGTGTTTCCTGAAGGATAACTCCTCCTTCATTTAACACTTTCGCTTGACGCTCCTGCTCAAACTCCAGCCCTTTTCTGACAAAGTTAAAGGAGTTGAGGTTCTTAAGCTCCGTCTTTGTGCCGAACTCCTCCTGTCCCACTGGACGGAGGGAGATATTCGCGTCACAGCGAAGACTTCCTTCCTCCATCTTGCAGTCGGACACACCTGTATATTGAATGATCGATTTCAGCTTTTCCAGATACGCATACGCTTCCTCTGGCGTACGGATATCCGGCTCAGAAACAATCTCAATCAATGGCGTACCTTGTCTATTATAGTCACATAGGGAATAGCCGTCTGCCGTATGTGTCAGCTTGCCGGCATCCTCCTCTAGATGGAGGCGTGTGATTCCGATACGTTTCTTCTCTCCGTTTACTTCAATCTCAATCCAGCCATGCTCTCCGATTGGCTTGTCAAATTGAGAGATTTGGTAAGCCTTCGGGTTATCAGGATAGAAATAATTCTTGCGGTCGAATTTAGTATCCGTTGCCACTTCACAGTTTAAGGCCATGGCCGCCTTCATCGCGTATTCGACTGCTTTTTTGTTCAAGACAGGCAATACACCCGGATAGCCAAGGTCAATCACGCTTGTGTTTGTATTTGGTTGCGCGCCGAATTGGTTCGGGCTCGCGGAGAAAATTTTTGATTCTGTTTTCAGCTCAACATGGACCTCTAAGCCAATGACTGTTTCGTAGTTCATTTACTCCACCCCCTGCAATGACGGCTTTTGTTTATGGAAATCTGTCGCTTGTTCAAAGGCATGGGCTACCTTATACACCGTGCTTTCATCGAAGTGCTTGCCGATGATTTGCAGACCTAACGGAAGGCCGTTTGAGAAACCGTTTGGCACGGAGATTCCTGGAACACCAGCAAGGTTTACCGGGATAGTCAGGATATCATTCGCATACATGGTAAGCGGATCTTTTGTATTCTCGCCCATTTTGAAGGCAGGTGTCGGCGCAGTCGGGCCAACGATGACATCATATTGATCAAATACTTTTTCAAAATCATTTTTGATAAGCGTACGGACCTTTTGTGCCTTTTTGTAATAAGCATCATAATAGCCTGAGCTCAGGGCGAACGTGCCGAGCATGATACGGCGCTTCACTTCTTCTCCAAACCCTTCTGCTCTCGTCTTCTTATACATTTCTAAGAGATTCTCTGCATTCTCTGTGCGGTGTCCGTATCTCACGCCGTCAAAACGGGAAAGGTTCGCAGATGCCTCAGAGGAGGACAAGATATAATATGTTGATAGCGCATATTTAGAATGCGGCAGGGATACTTCTTCATAGCTCGCTCCGAGGCTCTCAAGCACCTTCAAGGAGTCGAGAACCGATTGACGCACCTCAGGGCTGACGCCTTCACCGAGGTATTCCTTCGGTACAGCAATCTTCAATCCCTTAATGTCTCCTGTTAAAGCTTTCGTGAAATCAGGAACCTCAATATGGGCAGAAGTACCGTCCATTGGGTCAATCCCGGCAATTGCTTGAAGCAAGTAAGCATTGTCTTCTACGTTGCGTGTGATTGGTCCAATTTGGTCAAGCGATGATGCGAAAGCAACGAGGCCATAGCGGGAAACACGTCCATAGGTCGGCTTCATGCCAACGACGCCGCAATAGGAAGCCGGCTGGCGGATAGACCCGCCCGTATCAGACCCAAGGCTGAACGGCACCTCACCCGCTGCAACAGCTGCAGCTGAACCGCCTGAAGAACCGCCTGGCACGGCCGTTAAATCCCAAGGATTAGCTGTTTTTTGAAAGGCAGAGTTCTCCGTTGATGAACCCATCGCGAACTCATCCATATTCAGTTTCCCAATCGTGATTGTCTCGTTTTGCTGCAAACGCTCCATAACGGTCGCATCATATATTGGATCAAAATTATCGAGAATCTTGCTCGCACAAGTCGTACGCAGGCCTTTCGTCACGATGTTATCCTTAATGCCGATCGGCATGCCGAATAACGGGCCTTTCGCCTCTCCCCGGGCAAGCTTAGCATCAAGCTCATCCGCTTTCTTCCAAGCATTTTCCTCATCTAATGTCAGGAAAGCCTGCACCTTTCCATCAACATCCTTAATCCTGCTATAGGATTCAGAGACGAGGTCACGAACCTGTATTTCCTTTGATTGCAGCATTTGCTGCAGCTCAGATACCTTATGGTCAAATAAAGACATTAATATTCCCTCCCTGGCCTACTCCATAATTCCTGGTACACGTATTTGTCCATCCTGGTGGTCAGGGGCATTCTTTAAGACCTCTTCCCGCGGTAATCCAGGTGCTGACTTGTCTTCTCTTAAAACATTTTTCATATGTAGTACATGTGTCGTAGGTTCAATATTCGTCGTGTCAAGCTCATTTAAGTGCTCGGCAAATGTGATAATAGAATCGAGCTGCTTCGTAATCATGTCCGTTTCTTCTTCCGTAATGGCCAATCTCGCCAAATTTGCGACATGTTTAGCCTGTTCTTTTGAAATGCGCGTCATAAATGACACCTCCAAGTTCCTGCATACTATAGACAATAATTATAATGATAATATCAAACTTTCGTCCGTTAAAGCAATCAGATTACAGTAAAACAAGAAATCCTGCATGTCCAACCAAGATGACCCTATTTTCGAGGAATTTATTACCCGGGAAAAGATTTGTCGAAGGAATAATAAAAGGATGCCGGAATTCTTCTGGCACCCCTATATTTCTATCTATTTTGCTCTGTGTATGCTTCATATGCGAGCATCAATGAACCTGTAATCCCAGCGTTGTCGCCAAGGCCAGGCGACACGAGGTATTCATCAATCCGGTCCATAATCTCCGGTAATGATACATACCCATTCAGGATTTCTTGGACATTTCTCGCAATGATTGGATACAGCTGTTCCTGCTTCATTACACCGCCGCCAAGGATAATCTTCTTAGGTGACAGCACAAGAATATAGTGGGCAATGGCTTGGGCCAAATAATAACCTTCCAGCTCCCAAACCTCTTCCGCTTCTTGGAGCTTGTCTCCCTTCATGCCCCAGCGCTCCTCAATTGCCGGACCTGCTGCCAGCCCTTCCAGACAATCCTTATGATAAGGACATTTCCCTTCATATGAATCGTTCGGATGCCTGCGAACCATGATATGGCCCATTTCCGGGTGGGAGAGTCCCTGCAACAATTTACCCCCAACAAGTGCGCCCGCTCCGATGCCTGTCCCAACCGTGATATACAGACAGCTATCTAGCCCCTTTGCCGCACCCAGCTTCGCTTCACCAAGAGCAGCTGCATTCACATCGGTATCGAAACCCATCGGCACCGGGAAGACTTTTTCCAGCTCGCTTAATAAAGGATAATCCCTCCACCCTTGCTTAGGTGTTGAGGTAATCATGCCAAACGTCGGGCTTTTTGGATTGACATCTGCGGGTCCAAATGTACCGATGCCTATTGCATCTGGCTGATGCTTTTGAAAGAACCCAATGACCTCTCTCATCGTTACCTCTGGCAAATCAGTCGGGATGACTGTTCGTTCGACAATCGTTCCATTCTCATGTCCCACTGCACAGACAAACTTCGTACCTCCTGCTTCAATTGCACCTAAAAGCATCCAACCGCTCCTCTCAAGCCTCATTTATTTCTTCACTGATACGCTCGTAAAGACAAATTTATCATAGCGATGTCTAGAGAATGAATATTCAAACGGAACACCATTATTTAAGAACCCTACCTGCACGACCTGCAAAATCGGATCCTCCTTTTTGCACTCTAAATACGTTTGATCAAGCTCATTGGATTTATCAGCCATGATGGTCCGATGGGCTCCGCCAATCTTCAAATCTAAGTCTTGCTGAATATAATTATAGATGGAGGCATGCAAAATGTCCTCCGTAATCCCCGGAATTAAATTAGATGGCATATAAGTCTCTTCCATAACATATGGCTCATGGTCGACCATCCTCAAGCGGATAATATGATAGACCGGCTCCTGCCTTCCGATGGCCAAGTGACCAGCCACTTCTTCTGATGGGAACTCAATCGTAAACTGAATAATCTTGCTGGATACCGGCTTGCCCTTGACCAGATTGGAAAGCCCTAAGCTTTCATCACTGATCACGTTCAATGACTGATTCTTGTACATCTGGATGATGAATGTTCCATGTCCTCTCTTACGGAAGAGGAGCCCTTCTGAAACAAGGAGATCTAAGGCCTTTCTCATGGTCATTCGGCTTGAGCCGAATTCCTCGGCCAAACTAAGCTCATCAGGAATAGGCTGATCGATAGGATAGTAACCCTCTTTAATTCGTCTTCTCATCTCATTGGCGATGCTCTCATATTTGGTCATATTCTATTAAACCCCTGTCTATCATACTGAAGTGACTCTTCCGACTATCTTCTTTCTGTATATTTACTTATATAATATAATGAAGCAGACGAAAATCCTCATATTTTTCCATAAAAAGAAAAAATTTTACTGCTATTGTATAAAAAAGCATAAAGAAGAAGACACGAATATGCCCTCTTCTTCTCATGCTCCTTAGAATCCATTATTCTTGGATACTTCTTGAATCCAGTAGCCGCTCTTCTTAATGGAACGTTCCCCATCTTTGTCCAGATTAACGGAAACGAACCCATACCGGTTTTTATAAGCATTGGACCAGGACCAATTATCCATAAAGGTCCATAAATGATATCCTTTTACATTGGAGCCTTCACTTGCTGCTTTATGCACCCATTTAAGATGCTCGCGAATGAAATCAATCCGGTAGTCATCCTCAATCATTCCCTCAGCATTCCTGAATTTCTCCTCACCTTCAACACCCATACCGTTCTCAGAAATGAAGCATTCAATATTTCCGTAATTCTCTTTCAGGTTACTAAGGATGTCATAAATGCCCTTCTCATAGATTTCCCATCCGCGGTGGCGGTTCATCTTGCGGCCCGGCATTTCATAATAATCGAAATAAAATTCAGGCATGAACGGACTATCTGGATGAGGCATAGACTCCTTCGCCTTCACACGCCTTGGCTGATAATAGTTCACCCCAAGAATATCGACTGTGTTGTTCTTGATTGTCTCAAGATCCCCCTTAGCAATAGCAGGCATAAAACCTTTTTCTTTTAATATTTCCACCAGATCCTCAGGGAATGTACCCTTTACGGAAGGGTCGAGGAAGGAACGATTAAAGAAAGCATCGCAAATTCTCGCTGCCTTCAAATCGGCCGGATTCTGGCTGCGCGGGTATGAAGGCGTCAGATTAAGCACGATGCCAATCTGGCCATCCTGACTGAGCGCTCGGTAAGCTTCTACTGCCTTTGCACTTGAGAGAATCGTATGATAAGCAACTTGGACGGCCTTTTTGAAATCGACGATGTTCGGATAATGGAAGTCATATAGATATCCGCCCTCTACCGGAACAATTGGCTCATTATGCGTAAACCATTTCTTTACCTTGCCGCCGAACTCTTCAAAGCAAGCCGTAACATAACGCACATACGCATCAACGACTTCACGGCTCTCCCAGCCGCCAATCTCCTGCATCGCAAGCGGCATATCAAAATGGAATAACCCGACAAATGGTTCAATATCGTTCGCAATCAATTCATCAATCACGTTGTGGTAAAATTCAACCGCCTTCGGATTGATATCCCCTGTCCCTTCCGGAAACAAACGCGCCCACGAGATGGACATACGGAAAGAGTTATGGCCAATTTGCTTCATCAAGGCAATATCCTCTTTATATTTGTAATAGAATTGAGATGTCTTCTCCGGTCCCACTCCATCAAAGAAACGGTTAGGCTCCAGCTCATACCAATGATCCCAAATGTTCTTACCTTTCCCGTCTACGTCTGAGGCACCCTCCGTTTGAGTTGCAGAGGCAGCAGATCCCCACCAAAACCCGTCTGGAAACTTATATGTTACGTGAGTCTCTCTCTCTTGATTGTTCACGATAAATTCTCCTTTGCTGGTGTTATGATTAGGCTCTGTCCACCCATTTTATAGTTGGAACAGAGCCTTCTTAATTACATATTTACGTTATCTGTATTTTGATTAGCCATCGCCGCTTTCGCTTCTTCCTCTTCCTTCTTCAAATTAACGCGGTCAATGACCTTCAAGAATGGAAGCCAGATGGCGAATACGATAAAGAAGTTCGCAATTTGCAGTAATGAGCCCATAATGGAGTTCGTTGCCAAGTATCCACTGAAGCCTATCGGAACTGTCCATGGAACAACAACCCCAGTTGGCGCCGGCACCAAGCCGATTCTCATCATAGTGTAAGTGAAGATAACAACCACTAACGGTGAGACGATCCACGGAATCAAGATCAATGGGTTCATTACGATTGGCAAACCGAAGATAATTGGTTCATTGACGTTAAAGATACCAGGGGCTCCCCCAATTTTCGCTACTTGCTTCATCTGTTTAGATTTAACGAATACAAGAATTGCTGCAACTACAGCTAACGTCATCCCTGTACCGCCCATTCCAACGGTAAATGTATCCATAAACGTTTTGGAAATAATGTGCGGCACTTCCTCTCCGGCTTTAAACGCTTCTAAGTTTTCGAGAGATAGAGATAGCCAGATTGGATCCATGACAGAGTTCATAATAATTTGTCCATGAAGACCGAAGAACCAGAGCAATTGAATCAAGAACACAACCACCAAGGTTGGAATCAACCCAGAGCCTAAACCTGTCAGCGGCTTTTGAAGCACACTATAGATAACATCATGAAGATTTGTTTCAAATACGAGAGCTACCACTGCATGAATAACTAAAAAGATTGTTAACGTAATGAATGCTGGAATCAATGCTGCAAAGGATTTAGATACAGCTGGCGGTACGCCGGCAGGCATCTTAATGGCAATATCCTTTTGCACAATTTTGCGATAAATCTCTCCTGCAACAAATGCCGAAATCATGCCAAGGAACATCCCTTTAGCCCCTAGACGATCTAATGAAAGAACACCAGTGATGACTTCCCCGCTTGCTGTTTCAACGGTAAACGGTGTCAAGAATAGGAAGGATGCCAGTGCCACGACTCCGCCGAAGACAGCCTCTACATTATAGCTTTTCGATAAATAATACCCAATCCCAAACACAACGAAGACGGTCATAATGCTCATTGTCGCACTTTGGGCAACCCCAAACGTATTTGAGAGTGTTGAAATGGTGCCATCGCTCAAAAATTTATTCAAGAACGGCAGGTTTAATAATACGACTACCATGGAACCAAACACAGTTAGTGGAAACGCTAACATAAAAGCGTCACGTAAAACACTTAAATACCTGTTATTATTAAGCTTTCCTGCGATTGGCACTAGGAAACTGCTTATTTTATCAAACATCAACTTTTCCCCCAGTCAAATTTCTCTCCCTGCTTAAAGGGCATGTTACAAGCTTCTAAAATCTTATTTCTTTTGAGACTTGAAGACTTCTAATAACTCTTTCACCAATTCCTTCATCGTTAACGTAGACATTAAATGATCCTCTGAATGCATCAAAAGAAGTGAATATGGTATTTGGTCGCCGGAAGCTTCCTTTTGCACCATTTGGAAATGGATATCATGCGAAATGCTAAGGTCTGCTTCTGCCTGTGCAATCAGCTCATCCGCTCCACTCTCATTGCCATCCTTATATTCACGCAGCGCTTGGATTACCTTGGCACGCGCATTCCCGCTATGAAGGATAAGCTGAAAGCTGATCTGCTCATCTGTCAATTGATCAAGTTGTAATTTTTCCATTATTTATCACCTATTAAAGAAAGAGCTTGTTCATATGCTTTTTTCCCATCAGCCATGCCATACGCCATCATGTCAATCACATCAACCTTGATTCCGTACTTCTCCGCTTCCTTCTGTAAATCACCTTTCAAAAAGCTCATTTGCGGCCCAATCAACACAACATCTGCCTCCGCCATTTCCTGCTTCGCCTTATCCTGGCCAACCGCCCAAATCTTCGCCTCATCTCCAACGGATTTCGCATGAGCCTCCATTTTTGTAACCAATAAACTTGTTGACATGCCGGAACTGCAAGCTAAGAGAATCTTTTTCATGTGTATCAACCTCTTTTTGATAGAATTTTAATCCATATAAACCGCTTACAATTTCAATTATAATCAAATTTTCTTAAATGTCTATACATTTAGATTAAAAAGTATATTTATTATTTTTAATAGATATGTATTTTGTGATGGGAGGGGAGGTAACGGTTATGAGAAGTAGGGTTATGCTTTTCCAGCCTTTCGGACACCCTATGCCCACCCTTCATACCTCTTGCATGGGCATAGGGTGGGAGTTCCCTGGCTTCCCCCACCTTTCGGACACCCTTTGCCCACCCTTCATACCTCTTGCATGGGCATAGGGTGGGAGTTGCCTGGCTTACCCCATCTTTCGACCACCCTTGTCCCACCCTTCATACCTCTTGCATGGGCATAGGGTGGGAGTTGCCTGGCTTCCCCCACCTTTCGACCACCCTTGTCCCACCCTTCAACCCCTTTGCCTGGGCATAGGATGGGAACTGACTGGCTTCCCCCACCTTTCGACCACCCTTGTCCCATCCTTCATACCTCTTGCATGGGCATAGGGTGGGAGTTGCCTGGCTTCTCCCACCTTTCGATCACCCTTTTCCCACCCTTCATACCTCTTGCAGATTAAGTCCATATAATTGTGTAAATAAAAAGAGTCATTTTATTCACTCTTGGAAACAATGTTTTTTATCCCAAAAA
>NZ_PKOZ01000020.1 GCF_002946355.1 Pradoshia eiseniae | reverse complement strand
GCTCCCATCTGATTCGCTCGACTTGCATGTATTAGGCACGCCGCCAGCGTTCGTCCTGAGCCAGGATCAAACTCTCCGAAAGATGTTTGATCTAGCTATAATTTAAAACATTGACGAGAGATATTCTCTCTTGTTTAAGACTTGCTTAGCGTTTCGTTTTGTTTAGTTTTCAAAGAACAATCATAATATTGGAGCGGGTGAAGGGAATCGAACCCTCATCATCAGCTTGGAAGGCTGAGGTTTTACCACTAAACTACACCCGCATATTCAATTGAAGCTGATGGTCGGGAAGACAGGATTCGAACCTGCGACCCCTTGGTCCCAAACCAAGTGCTCTACCAAGCTGAGCTACTTCCCGATAAATAATGGCGCGCCCGAGAGGAGTCGAACCCCTAACCTTTTGATCCGTAGTCAAACGCTCTATCCAATTGAGCTACGGGCGCATATTAGTATGATTGGTGCGGCCGAGAGGACTTGAACCTCCACGGGGTTAACCCCCACTAGGCCCTCAACCTAGCGCGTCTGCCATTCCGCCACGACCGCGTTAGTAAGTAACGCGACTTAATCTATTTTACTTGCTTTCACTTGGTCATTCAAGTGGGAATAAATGGTGCGGGTGAAGGGAGTCGAACCCCCACGCCGTAAGGCGCCAGATCCTAAGTCTGGTGCGTCTGCCAATTCCGCCACACCCGCATTTATTCTTTTTTAAAAATGGTGAGCCATGAAGGACTCGAACCTTCGACCCTCTGATTAAAAGTCAGATGCTCTACCGACTGAGCTAATGGCTCTTATATGGCTGGGCTAGCAGGATTCGAACCTACGAATGACGGAGTCAAAGTCCGTTGCCTTACCGCTTGGCTATAGCCCATTAATGTTTCAAAAGCAACATATTTATTATAATCACTTCAGACGAAATGTCAAGTGTTTTTTTTAAAATTTAATGGCGGTCCGGACGGGACTCGAACCCGCGACCTCCTGCGTGACAGGCAGGCATTCTAACCAACTGAACTACCGGACCATATAAATTTCATGAATTGCGGGGACAGGATTTGAACCTGCGACCTTCGGGTTATGAGCCCGACGAGCTACCAGACTGCTCCACCCCGCGACGATAAAAACGTACTGCTTGAAAAGCCTGTGTGTTTAATGGTGACCCCTACGGGATTCGAACCCGTGTTACCGCCGTGAAAGGGCGGTGTCTTAACCGCTTGACCAAGGGGCCATATATTATAGAAGTTTAACCGCTTTGTTCTGGCGGAGAAGGAGGGATTTGAACCCTCGCGCCGGTTACCCGACCTACACCCTTAGCAGGGGCGCCTCTTCAGCCTCTTGAGTACTTCCCCGTGTCTCTTCAGGAAACTTAAGTGCCTCAGTCGACTTTTTCTATTATAAAGAGTGTTTGTTTTGATGTCAACACTTTTTTAAAAAAGTTTTTTCATCAACTTTTTTCTCTTTGTTCCGGCTTTTTAACGCCGCTCAAATAAGTTACCATGCTTATGCAGTTCATGTCAACGACTTTTTAAAAATTATTTTCCCACGGCATTTTCCGCACACATATTTCTTTGTGTCCATGCGCCTTTTTCTCTTGTATTCCATGCGGCAGGATTGGCATTCGTACACCCATTTAACCGCTTGGACAGCTGCTTTTGTGCTGTTAAGGACAGAACAATAACGCGGAGAATCAGTTTCAAGAAGCAACCTTTTAAAATCGGCGTCTCCATGCTTATATCCTCTTCCAAGCAGGTGAAGATGATAATGGCAAAGCTCATGCTTGATGATTCCTACAAGCTCTTGCATCCCAATCTCATCAAGATATTTACGGTTAATTTCAATATTATGGCTAGAAAGCAAATAACGACCTCCCGTTGTGCGAAGTCTAGCGTTGAAGCTTGCTTTATGTAAGAACGGTCTATGAAATTGATTAATCGATATGTCTTCAACTAGCGCTTGTAATTCTTCATCCGTCAACCCGGCCTTCCCCTTCCTCGAGTAGTATCAAACAAACCTAGTATAACATACACTAAACTATCTAATCGGCAAAGGAGGGTTTATTTTGCCCCTTTGGCTACAAAATCAAATCCAGCGTGCTTTTTTGGAAAAGGACAGCAAGCAAATCTTATTATTGAATCAATGTTGGTATTTCTATAAGAAAAGCATTGCCGAGCAGAGCTGACGGCAATGCTTGTTTCACATCAAGAATTCGGGGCGATCATCGTCAAGGCAATGCGTTCTTTTGGAACATCTACCTTTTCCACCCATACCGTGACCACATCCCCTACAGCAACAACATCCATTGGATGCTTTACATAGCTGTTTCTTAATTTAGAAATGTGCACAAGACCTGCTTGCTTTACGCCAATATCTACGAAGGCGCCAAAATCTACGACATTGCGGACAGTTCCTTGCAGCTCCATCCCGGCCTTTAAGTCCTCAAGCTTGAGAACATCCTTCTTCAAAAGCGGGGCAGACAATTCATCACGCGGATCCCTCGCAGGACGCATAAGAGAATCCAAGATATCTCGGAGCGTAATTTCCCCTATCTCCAATTCCTCAGACATGACATGAACATCTATATTCGACAGAGCATTCCTGATCTTTTCGCTTCCTAAATCATCTGTTGATAATCCTTGACTGCGAAGCAGCGAGCGGACGGCTTCATAATTTTCAGGATGAATGGCTGTCCGGTCAAGTGGCTCTGCCCCATCTATCACACGAAGGAAGCCAATCGCTTGCTCATAGGTTTTAGCCCCTAAGCGAGGAATGGCTTTCAGCTCCTTCCGGTTCTTGAATGCTCCTTCCTGCTCCCGCTTCTTCACAATATTTTGAGCAACTGTCTTAGAAAGGCCTGCTACATATTGAAGAAGAGATGGCGATGCTGTGTTGACATTGACACCGACTTGGTTCACAGCAGTCTCCACAACAAAGGATAAGGATTCATTCAATTTCTTCTCTGAAACGTCATGCTGATATTGCCCCACTCCGACAGATTTAGGATCAATTTTGACTAGTTCCGCAAGCGGGTCTTGAAGCCGTCGTGCGATAGAGACTGCACTCCGCTCTTCCACCTGGAGCGCCGGGAATTCCTCTCTCGCAATATCTGATGCTGAATAGACACTAGCGCCTGCTTCATTGACGATTAAGTAATATATCTCCTTTGATTGTTCCTTTAACGCATCTACGATGAATTGCTCCGTTTCACGGGATGCTGTTCCATTACCAATCGCCACAAGCTCGATAGCATACTTTTCTAGAATATGAAGAATTTTCTGTGTGGCTTCCTTCCTTTTTGAGACTGGCGGATGCGGATATACGACCCCAATCTCAAGCATCTTTCCGGTTTGGTCAACCACGGCAAACTTACAGCCTGTCCGATAAGCCGGGTCGACTCCGAGCACCATCTTCCCTTTAAGAGGAGGCTGGAGCAACAGATTCCGAAGATTCTCTGAGAATATATGAATCGCCTGATCTTCAGCCTTATCCGTTAGCTCGTTACGAATCTCTCTTTCAATAGAAGGCTGGATAAGTCGTTTGTATCCATCCTCGACAGCTTCCTTCAAGATAGCTTCACAAACCGTCGGACCTTTAACGACCTGGCGTTCCATATACCCGAGAATACGGTCAGCATCCGCTTTAACACTAACCCTTAAGACTCCCTCTTTCTCTCCGCGATTAAGGGCAAGAATACGGTGAGGAACAATTTTCTCTACCGCTTCTTCAAACTCATAATACATCTCGAAAATATTCTTCTCGTCTTTCTCTTCATCCTTTACAACAGATTTAATCATTCCCCGCTTATATGTATCATCCCGAATCCACTTTCGAAAGGCAGGATTGTCCGCAATGATTTCCGCAATAATATCCTTAGCACCTTCCAATGCCTCTTCTGCACTCTGAACTCCTTTATCGATATTCACATAGAGCTCCGCCTCTTTATGAGGTAATCCTGATACAGGGCAACCGATGATCCATTCAGCAAGAGGTTCAAGCCCCTTCTCCTTGGCAACCGTCGCCTTTGTTCGGCGCTTTTGTTTATAGGGGCGATATAAGTCTTCAACCATTTGCAGTTTTGTCGCTTGTATGATTTCCTTACGCAGTTCAAGTGTAAGCTTACCTTGCTCTTCAATAATGCGCAGGACCTCTTCCTTGCGCTTCTCAAGGTTGTCTAGATAATTCCATTTCTCGGAGATTGTCTTTATTTCCACCTCATCAAGCGATCCCGTCATTTCTTTTCGATAACGCGCGATAAAAGGAATGGTGTTCCCCTCTTCTAAAAGGTTCAACACATTCGCAACCTGCTTATCTTTAACAGAAGCCTCCTTGGCAATAAGGCGAACTAGTTCCTCTTTGGATTTCATGCAATTCAACCTTTCTTTTATGACTTTCGTCTTAATAGTAACACAATCCTTTTAATGGAAGAACAGGCGCCCGAGCGGACAAAAAAAAGAAGCCTCTTGTTATTATTCTAGAAGACTTCCAAATATAAAAGTTATATCATCTGAGGCCGCAGAATTTGTGTGTTCCAGCTGATTAGCTGATACTTCAAGCGAGCTTGAAAGCCCGAAGAAATCCTTTGTACCTCTCATCTCAAATCCATCAGAGTGAATCAAGAACCTCGAATTGGGCACATAGGAAAATTCCTGTGTATGAAAACGCTGTTTCCGTCCAGACATATAGCCTGTAACTGGAAGAGGATAAACCAATTTGCCATTAGGCGGATATAGATAGAATCGAATGTTGCCCACGCAGCTGTAGTGAAATCTTTGTTCATTGAAATAGACTTTAAAGATAGCAACTGCCGCTCCCCTCTTTTGAAGAAGTACACGATTACACAGCTCCATCAATGAGTCCACATCTTTTCCATGTGATTCGCGTACTACATTTGTAACCGCACGAGAGGATTCATGCGCAAATTCACCTGACCCCAGGCCATCCGCCAATACGCATACAAAATAATCATCCGTGGCGAGGAAAAAGTAATCATCTCCACATAAGGCTTTGCCGTCCTTAGAAGATTGGGCGGCAATTGCCTCTACCTTTCTATCCCGAAGGACTTCATGTTTCACTGGATATACTCCGAATTCTCAGCATTAATGGCTTCCTGAAGCTTCTTTATAGCTCTCCTCTGTAAACGCGAAACATGCATTTGCGAAATACCGAGCCGGTCTCCTGCTTCTTTTTGACTTAAGTTTTCAAGGTATGTGTAATGGATGATTTTCTTCTCTCGGTCACTAAGAACATGCAAAACCTTCTCAAGGACTAAGCGCTGGTTTACCTTTTCATACCCGTCATCCACATTGCCGAAGATATCTAACAGCGTAACAGTGCCTCCATCTGAATCTGCCTCTATGGAATGGTCTACAGAAAGCGCTTGGTAGCTCTTGCCCATCTCCATAGCCTCTAGCACCTCTTCTTCGGAAACATCCAAATATCTGGCTATTTCTTCTATCTTAGGAGAACGGTGTAAGGTTGAGGTTAGCTCCTCTACTGTTGTCTTAATTTTCGGGCCAAGCTCTTTAATTCGCCGCGGCACATGAACACTCCATGTCTTGTCACGGAGAAAACGCTTGATTTCCCCTATAATTGTCGGGACAGCGAATGCTTCAAAGCTCTTGCCAAAGGAGTCGTCATAACGGCGTATCGCACCCAGCAACCCAATCATACCCACCTGGATGATATCCTCGTGGTATGACTTTCCCTTTGAATATTTCCTCGCGATCGTCTCAACCAATCCTTGATAGTGAAGGACAAGCTGATTTTGAGCTTCCTGGTCGTCATTCTCCTGGTAAGCTTTTATCCACTGCATGACTTGTTCTTTTGATTGAGCTCTCATTTCATCGTTAGTTTGAGATTGTCTCTGCATCACTTTCCACCTGCTCTCCCTCAAGAAACTTCGTCATGAAAACTGTCACACCCTCGTTCTGGTGTATTTTGACCTCATCCATGAGCGTCTCAATCAGATATAGACCCAAGCCTCCTTCTCTCAAAAATTCCACGGACTGGTCTCTCTCATATGGTCCCAACCCTTGTCTTACTTCGTCAAAATTGCAGCTCTGTCCATTATCTACCACCATAACTTCTAAGCGATCATCATAAAGACCGAAGCCAATGACAACCTCCCCTTCATTCTTGCCTTTATAAGCGTGTTGGACAGCATTTGTACAGGCTTCGCTAGTCGCAATCTTTAAATCTTCTATACTATCATAGGAAAAACCCATTCGACTGGCGATGCCTGACAGCGTCAATCGCATGATTCCAATAAACTCTGGTTTAGCCGGTAATTTCATTTCAATGTATTCATATGTTTCATTCATTGTGATCCACCCTCTGCATGGCTTTTTATATGGATAATATCAGCAAGTCCTGTGATTTCAAACAATCTGTGCAGCCGCTCTGACAAACCAATAATTTTAAAATCACCATTATGCGCCCGTACGTTCTTAAATAGACCGACAAATACACCCAGCCCGGTGCTGTCCATATAAGATACTTCTGATAAATCCACAACCATTACCACTTTGTCCTTATCAGAGAACGGGAATAGCTTCTCTCTTAAGCGAGGTGCCGTATAGGCATCAATCTCACCCTTCACATGCACATGTACCTCTGAATTTATATCTTGTACATCAATAGATATATTCATTAATTGACCCACTCCTCAACAATATGTCTTTAGCGTTCTTTTAAATACCCGTTTTACCCCAATCTAAAACTTACGTCGGATAATGATTAGGGTAAAGTCGTCCCGCAGCTGGAAATGCTGCATTTTTTCAAGCTTCTTAAATAGATTATTAACAATACTCTGAGCGTCGAGATGGATGGATTCTTGTATAATTTCAACCAATGTATCCCGCTCAATGAACCCTTCGTTTGTCCGGCACTCCGTCACACCATCCGAGAGCAGAACAATCATGTCTCCTACCTCGATTTTTCGTTCATATTGTTTATATGTTGTCCGCTTATCGACTCCAAGCAAGAGACCTCTGGCCATCAATTCAGAAAAGCTATTCTCCTGGTAATCATAGAAAAAACCTGGTTCATGTCCTGCAGAAGCATATGTAAAGATATGATCAGTTGGGTCATACAACCCATAAAACATCGTTATAAACATACTTGGGTCAACATTTTGTTCAACGACTCTATTGATGCTTTCCAGAACACTAGCTGGCGATGTCCTGTGCTCAGGGAGTGAATCCATCGCATACTTAATCATGGACATGCATAATGCTGCCGGAATTCCTTTTCCGATTATATCTGCAATAGCTACAGCTACCCGGTTATGCTCATCCTCCACAAAGTGGAAATAATCGCCGCTCATATGCTTGGCCGGCACGCTTATTGCCCCAATATCGAGATTATCGATAACAGGGATGTTCGTGCCGAGCAAGGTTTGCTGAACATTAGTCGCAATTTCCATTTCACTTTTCAGCTCACGCTGCTGATGCCTTAAACTTTGCAGCTCACGAAATGCCACACCGTATTCAAGCATCACCTCAAGCAGGAAATCAAGTGAATGTAGCGCATTATTGGAGAGGTCAGGATAGATTTGCTGCAGTGCGTTTTGATGCATGCTGATAATTTCTTCTGGTGATATATCATTTTCCATGGCTGACTTGCTGATCTTTTGCCCTAAATACAAGGCTTGTTCCGTTTGCTCTGCTAAGTACCTCGAGAGAGCATCCCGATAATCTTTTTCTAAATACTCTCTTTTCGCCACGCATCTCCCCCCTAACGAATCCATTTGGTTGTAGTAATCTTCGTTCCAACTCCAACCTCTGAGTCAATTTCAAACTCATCCATTAATCGTTTTACCCCAGGCAATCCAGCTCCCAGGCCGCCTGAAGTCGTATAGCCATCCTCCATCACTCTCCTGATATCACTAATTCCTGGACCTTTATCTTCCGCTATAACGCGCAGGCCGGTTCTGCCG
Organism: Pradoshia eiseniae; assembly: GCF_002946355.1. NCBI lineage: Bacteria > Bacillati > Bacillota > Bacilli > Caryophanales > Bacillaceae > Pradoshia > Pradoshia eiseniae. The sequence continues at coordinate 25,777 of NZ_PKOZ01000020.1, read as the reverse complement.
TTATCCCAAAGCTTCTCGATACCGATTTCGCCTTGCCCTGCATATAAATAAATGTTCCTTGCTAATTCACTAATTGTCGTGGTGATTCTCGCCTGGTCCACTGTGCCAAAACCTAATTCCTTGGCCACATTTCTCCCTACTTGCCGGGCAGCAACAATATCCCACTCATTTAATATTTTTACGTAGGATTGGGTACTCATCATGCTAGTCCCCCAGTTCCTTCTGTAATTTCTCCAATCCTTTTTCAAGGTCTATAGCCGTCATGACATCGGATAACGTGATGCCTAATTCAACCAGCGTGATAGCGACGGCTGGCTGTATGCCAGTAATCACCACTTTAGCACCCATCAGTTTCGACATATTGATTACATCGCCTAAGACCTTCGCGATGAATGAGTCAATAATCTCAATGGACGTAAGATCAATCACGACTCCATTAGCACTCGTTTCATGGATTTTATGTAATAAATCTTCCTGGAATTGAAGGGCTGTCGCATCATCTAATTCCCATTGAATTGAGATTAGCAGACAATCATGCAATTTCAATATTGGAATTCTCATTTTCACTCCTCCGTAACCTCTATAATTTTCTTATTCGTAATCTGGAGGGCAGCTTCCACACCCTTTTTCAGTGTATTTTTTGTTATAATCTCATCTAAATTAATGCCTAAATTAACAATAGTTTGGGCAATTTCCGGGCGTATTCCAACAAGCATGCATTTCGCTCCAACCAGACGCACCGCTTCAGCTGCTTGTATGATGTGATGTGCCACCATCGTATCGACAACAGGTACACCAGTAATATCAATCAAAACAACCTCAGAGCGATGTCTTACTGCCCCGCTCAGCAGATTCTCCATTATTTGTTTGGCACGCTCTGTATCTATCGTTCCAATAAGTGGCATAACCGTAATTCCGTCAAATACAGGAATAAGAGGCGCAGAGAGTTCCTGGAGAGCAATACGCTGAAGAGAAACCGTCCTTTCCCAAGTGGATGTATAAACATTAATGATTTCATTATTCAACGGCGTAATCCACTCATCAAAGTCAAGGACAATCTCCAATTGGTTCTCTTTGGTCATGACTCCCTCTCTCACCATGCCTTCGGTCACGACGATATTAAATAACTTCATCCCTTCGTTTACGAAGGTAAGCGGCCACCCCAGACGGATAATCTTTTCGGCAAAGTCGCCAAGCTTAGACTGAAATTCCTCGTTAGAGTCTGTGATGTTTGAAATGAGCACCTCAATGAACTCATTGCTCGTCCGAATAAATACCTGATCAGATACGACATTGATTACCCGTTCATCTGCATTTTCCTTCATCTTATCAACCCAGCACTGAAGGATTTCTCCTTTGTGATCCTGTATATAGTTTTGCACAAACTTATTCATCAGTTCCTCCTTAAAGTGATCTAATGCCTAATCTCTATGCCGACAACTCAAGAATAATTTAATAATTAGAAATTATATATATAACAACATTATAAACACACCATTGTAAAATGGGAAACCAAAAACCAGAAGATGGTATCTAATCAGAAATTTATCATATACCCTAATTTTTAAAGCACATGCTTTTATTCCCGATTTTTTTTAAGATTACTCAAAATATCTTGATTTTACATACAACCGTAATATTTCATCCAAATTTATGGAAATAAAAGGATCTGTTAAAGTTTAGTGTTGATATCTTAGCACCGTTGATTGAAGTGGAATGTAGCTGACTCCTGCGGGATCAGCGGACTGGGGGAGACCCCACAGACGCTGAAAGCGTCGAGGAGGCTCCCCCACCGCCCCGCGGAAAGCAGCCAACTGTAACGAAAATCAACATTTATATTTAACAGAGCCAAATAAAAAAAAGCTACCAAGATCATTTTCTTGATAGCTTTTGCTTGCAGTACATCATCGACTGCTGAATATTTACTTTATAAGTCCACTAGGCCAAGACTAATTTGAAGAGCATACACGACCTTCTTCATCATTTCATCGTCTAGCTGTGTAATCTTGTCAGTTAATCTTTGCTTATCAATTGTCCGAATTTGTTCGAGCAGAATAACAGAATCTCGTTCGAATCCATACTTTTCGGCATCAATTTCTACGTGGGTCGGCAGTTTCGCTTTTTGTATTTGAGCCGTAATTGCCGCAATGATTACGGTTGGGCTGAATCGATTCCCTATGTCATTTTGTATGACTAGGACAGGCCTGACTCCGCCTTGCTCAGATCCTACCACAGGAGACAAATCAGCAAAATAGACGTCACCACGTTTAACATTTAATCCCTTATTCACCGCTGACTAAACGCTCCACGGCATGTTCAGCTTCATATTCGGCCTGAAAGGCTTCAGCTGCCATAGTCAAGTTGATATTAGCCATCTCCATATATCCACGGCGCATAGATTCACGAAATTCCTTCTTTTTACGTTCTTGCAGGTACATCTTAGTTGCTTGGTAAATAAATTCGCTTCGATTTACATTTTCTTCTCGCACGTATCCATCCAACTCACTTAGCAAATTTTGGGGCAAGCGTATTAGAATTTCCGTAGTTGCACTGGACTCCGACACAGGCAAACACCTCCACCATCACTACAAACCACTTTAGTCTTTTTTCTATCTTACCATCAATACCACCTCAAAGAAAGGTGTCTAATACATTTCTTTCTTATTATGAAGCAATTTCTCGGTATTTTATACTAATTTTATTTTAAAATGTGTTGAAAAATCATTTACGAAATAACGGATTGACGATGTCAACTATCTTTCCACCCGTTTTATAGACCCTTGGAATGCGATAGGACAGCTGGCATGTTATTTCATAATTGATGGTTTCAAGCTTTTCTGCAAGCTCATCCGCTGTAATGGCTTCTTGACCGTCAGTTCCAATCAATGTGACAATCGTATCTTCTTGAATTGGTTCATCCACCCTCACCATGCATTGGTCCATACATATCCTTCCTACAATTGGTGTTCTCTTGCCTTTAATCAATACATTTTGACCTGAAAGCTTGCGAATCCACCCATCTGCATAGCCTATTGGCAATGTAACAATCCACTCTGGAGCCTTCGCTTCATAGGTACCTCCGTAGCTGACGGTATCCCCTGCAAAAATCTGCTTCACTTGCTTGACCCGTGTATATAGAGACAGAGCAGGCTTGAGGTTTACAGGGAGCTCATTCTTGATTTCCGGTGAAGGGCTTAACCCATACATTGCAATGCCAACCCGCACCATATTGAAATAAGCGTCAGGCAACCTCATCGCAGCTGCACTGTTACTCGTATGAATCATCGGCGGGAGAGAGTTCATACTATGAAGGATCAAGAGAAATTTCATTAGCTGGTTCTTTGAATGCTCAAGATCCTCTTCATCCGCTTTGGCAAAATGCGTAAAAACACCTTCTACCTGTATTTTATTTTGTTTCTGCAAAATATATTCAATATCTTTCATTTCTTCTTTTGTACGGATACCGAGCCTGCCCATTCCTGTATCGATTTTGATATGTATATGGAGTTGTTGTTCACTCTCTTTTAGATGCTTGAGTGCTTCCTCAATATAGGACTCGTTATGAACCGTAACACTAATTCCATACTCTGCCGCAACAGGCGCATCAGAGCCCCTGGTTGAGCCTAGAACAAGGATGGGCGCTTCTATACCATGTTCACGAAGACGAATTCCTTCATCCAATAAGGCAACAGCCAAAGAAGTCGCACCCGCATCAAGCGCAGCCTTAGCCACTTGAATATCTCCATGCCCATAGGCATTTGCCTTTACGACAGCCATGACCGCCGTATCCTTCGGCAATAATTCCTTGATTGCTTTTAAGTTCTCTTGAACATGGTCTAAATTCACTTCTGCCCATGTATCGCGGTAAAATTGGTTGCTCATCATGATTGCTGTACCTTCCTTTTGACGTTTGTGTTTTCATTATTCTCCTATTTCGATTGTTAGTCAATCATCAGCACAACAAAAAGGCCCGCACCTGCGGACCTATTCATTAAATTTATTATTTTTCCCCCACTGGTGCCACTGATTTAGCCACCATCAGCAGCTCATCCATTGTTAAGTTCTTGCCCGCAAGCATGAAGTCCGTACCTTCATAAGACCAAGAAATCGAATTATCGGTCATATAGCCAACTGTAAAGCCTAAATCAATTGGTTCCCCAGTCACTGTTGTCACCGCTGCTTCCGTGACAACCTTAGAGTTATTTTCAATTAGTGTATATTCCTTGTCCGCTCCGGCATAGGTAAGAACAGCCTTTTGTCCTTCCTCTGTCTCAATCATTTTTTCGCCCGCCAGGACAACCCCATCAATTTCAGCGGTTGGATATTGTACCTCTAGACTAGCATCTTCCTCAGTCTTCATGACCGGCACTTCAAGCTGAGCTCCCGTCATGTTTTTGTTAACATCAAAGGCACCCTTGCCATAATCAGGGTTAAAGCTCGTTTTCTCAAACTTTACTTCAACCAATGTATTACGGTCAGAATCCATAACTTCAACACGCTTAGGCTCAAGAGTCTTCTTATCAAACTCAATAATTTGCAGCGGCAGCATCTTATTGTTCTGATAGCGCGTCTTCGATTCAAATACATAGCTGTTATCTGTCGTCTTGAAGCTTGCATCCTTATCATCCTTTACATCCATGACAAGGGATTCATATAAGTACGCTTGGGAGCTATTCTTCGGCCATTCACTTTGAAAGCGGAAGCTTTTGTTCAACGCCGGGGTTAAGACAAAAACACCTTCTTTATTACGCAAAATGATTTGGCTTTGATCCTTTTGTGCATTCTTCAAATTGACCCGGTAATTCGATGGAGCCTCATACCAGACCTCCACATCATAGACCTGTGGCTCTGACCCCATCTTCAGGGTCATTTTCGCATCAGCCTTGTACCCTTTTATCTCGGACATTTTCTTTGTGAGCGCATCAACCACATCTGTCTGTGATTTCTGACCGCAGCCCGCCAATGCAAACATCAACCCCAATGTTAACATCAGCACTAGTAACCTCCTCAAAGCTTCTCATCCCCTTTTTACAGTAGTAAGTAAAAGGGAGAGGATAAGGCGCCAATGACCATCAGCACGACCTAAAACAGTAAAATCTATGACTCTATTACTGTTTAATAACAATCGGCACATGGAAATGAATAAGGCCTTGTCTCTCCTATTCGCTAATTGAATATATGAGAGAGCTCGTCTAAATATGTGCTTTTTACTTCGAATTTCTATTCTGTCTTGTCCTCAAGAATCACCTGGGCAGCTGCATACTGGCTCGTATGTGTAATACTGAGATGAGCCATATAAGAGTATGGATGCCGAACGATTGGCTTTCCACTTTTTTCTTGTATAATGGAGATATCCTGAAATGAGAGTCCCTTGCCTATCCCTGTACCAACAGCTTTTGAGAAGGCCTCCTTCGCAGAGAATCTGCCGGCAAACCACTCTGTTTTCCTCCGCTCACCTAAGCTTGCGAAGACTTCCATTTCTTCAGGAGTCAAGATCCGGCTCGCAAACTTCGGCTTGCGGGCAAGCAAATTACGCACCCTGTCTAACTCTACAATATCAAGCCCTATCCCTTTTATCATGAAACGCCCACCTTTAAGTTAAAATTTTATTCGTTAGGATTGATGCCCATGTTCACTAGATCGGAAAGCTTCTCACAATTTATCCGTTTCTATCCCGCTGTCAGCTTAATCTCTGCTATTTGCGTCATTCTTTATGTGGCGACTGTCTTGCCCCTCCTGCCTGCACGAGATATTTTCACTGCTTTAAGCGGGGTTAATTTCCTCATTAGCGAGGGAGAGTACTGGAGATTGGTCACACCGATATTCATGCATGCCGGTCTCACTCATATCCTTTTTAACGTCTTTAGCTTGATTATTATTGGGCCAGGCATTGAATCCTTTGCCGGCACCAAACGCTTTGCCCTGCTATTTCTGCTTTCCGGCATCCTGGCCAATGTTCTGACCTTGGTGATAATGCCTCCTATGTATGTTCATGTTGGGGCAAGCGGAGCCATATTCGGGATCTTCGGCTGTTATGCTTATATCCTATTATATAAGAAACATCTTATGAGCCGCCAAAATTCACAAACCATTCTTGCTTTAATTATCATATCAGTGGTTTTATCCTTTATGCAGGGTTCCGTTAACCTGATTGGCCATATTGGCGGTCTCGTAAGCGGCTTCTTGCTGGCTCCCCTTTTCCTGAAGAACAAGTGATTATAACGGCTTGAACTGGAAGCATGCCCCCTTAACCTGCTTGAACCCAGGGGTATGCTTCAGTTCTTCCGCCATCCGAAATACGGCACTATCCTTTAGCTTTGCCTCTAGCATGACATCGATTTGCTGGACATACCCACGATTGCCCTTCGCTATTTCCAGGATTTCAGTGACCTCAACATAATCAGCATGAGCTTTAGGGTTCTTTGAGTCCCTTGGGGAGGATAAATGAATCTTTACCGGGAGCATGGAACACTCCCAGGTTTTAGCGATTCTCTCCCACTTTTCTTCAAAATCTCCTTGGGGATTCATCTTATGGTGATGCAAATCAAATACAAATGGAATTCCTAGCTTTTCACATAAATATAAAACATCATCCGCCCCAAAAAGGGTATCATCATTTTCCAATATAATCATTTCCTGAATGGGTACAGGCACATACGCCCAATTCAAAATGAATTGCTCCAGTGCCTGTTCCTTATCATGATAGCCCCCTCCGACGTGTAGTACACATCGATGCTTCGGTGGTATCCCCATCGCCTTTAACATCTTATAGTGAAAGGTCAATGCCTTAATAGAGGACTTCAGCACCTCCATATCAGGACTATTGAGCACAACAAAATGATCAGGGTGGAAGTCCGCCCTGATGTGGGGATGCTCCCTTAAATACGCCTTAATTGCCGCTGTTTCCCGTTTGACGCCGCGCATATAGGACCAATCCGAAAGCTCAGGGTGGTCAGCCAATGGAATAAGCTTGGAGGAAAAACGAAAGAACTCAATGCCACCTGCTTCATTATGCCTGAGAAGACGCAAGCAATTATGAAGATTTGACTGGGCAATCCGCTCAAGTCTCCGAATAGCGGCCTCACGATCTTTTAATTTACTGAACTGGGCATAGGTCATTGTCTGGGAAGGGGAAGCATTTTGCAGCTCCATACTCATCGCCACATACCCAAGTCGTATATAGGTCATATCTTCATCTCCTTGCCTTTAGTATGGGCCAGGAGCCGAAATTCTATATTCACGGCAAAGGAACTTCTGACAAATAAGAAAAGCCAGCCCTATAACAGGCTGGCTTCATTCAATCAATCGATTGATTATTTGCTTTGGTTCTTTGGTTTAGAGTTGCTATAAGACTTCCGGCGTCCGCCTTGGCTGTTGCCTCCGCTGCGTCTTCTGTCTCCGGAGCGGCCATCACGATTGTATGGACGCTTGCCGCTTCCGCCTTTTCCTTTGTAGGAGCTTTCTTTACGGAATGGTAAAGGTCTTTCTTCTGAGATTGTAACTGGCTTCTCATCCGGCTCTTTAACGAACAATTTCAAAGCTGCTGCTACAAGGTCTTCAGCTGTTTGGTCTTCAAGCATTTCCTTTGCAAGTGGAAGGTAAGCTGTTAGATTCTCTGAAGATGCTGCATTGTATAGCTTTTCTTTCGCTGTTCTTAGCTGGCCTTCAAGAGCATCTGTTACAGTTGGAGCTTTCATGCGCTCCATTTTCTTCTTCGTTGTGCGTTCAACGACTTCTAGGTAGGACATTTCACGCGGTGTAACGAATGTAATGGCCATCCCTTCTTTGCCGGCACGACCTGTACGGCCGATACGGTGAACATAGCTTTCTGGATCTTGCGGGATATCAAAGTTGTATACATGAGTTACGCCAGAGATGTCAAGACCGCGGGCAGCTACGTCTGTTGCCACTAAAACGTCAATTGTGCCTTCTTTGAATTTGCGAAGAACGGACATACGGCGTGCTTGAGTTAAGTCACCGTGAATCCCTTCTGCTGTATAGCCGCGAACCGTCAAAGCCTCTGAAAGTTCATCAACACGACGTTTTGTACGACCGAATACGATAGCCAATTCAGGTGTGTGAATGTCAATCAAGCGTGTTAATGTATCGAATTTTTCTCTTTCAGGAACACGAACATAGTATTGGCTGATAGCCGGCACTGTCATTTCTCTTGCTTTGACGCGAACCGTTTTTGGTTCATGCATGAATCTTTCCGCAATACGACGGATTGGATCTGGCATTGTCGCAGAGAAAAGCAATGTTTGATGGTCATCTGGCACGGAAGACAAGATGGATTCAATATCTTCAATGAATCCCATGTTTAGCATTTCATCTGCTTCATCAAGAACAACTGTATGAACAGTATTCAAACGGATTGTCTTTCTGTTGATGTGGTCAAGTAGACGGCCAGGTGTCCCAACAATGATATGCGGGCGTTTCTTTAACGCACGGATTTGGCGAGAGATATCTTGTCCGCCATAAACAGCAAGTACACGCGCACGATTGCCTGCGCCAATTTTGTAAAGTTCTTCTGAAACCTGAATTGCAAGCTCACGTGTCGGAGCAATAATAAGACCTTGGATTTCATCCTTAGAAACATCGATTTTCTCAATCATTGGAATACCAAATGCGGCTGTTTTACCAGTACCCGTTTGCGCTTGACCGATTAAGTCTCCGCCTTCTAATGCGAGCGGAATTGTTTCAGACTGGATTGGTGTCGCTTCCTCAAAGCCCATTTTTTCTACTGCTTTCAACGTGTTACGGCTAATTCCTAATTCACTAAATAATGCCATTAATTTTTCTACCCCTTTTTCAATAGGTGTTATTTTAACAATTGCTTCAATATATTTTTCAGTCCTGTCTAACAGGATAAAGTGTGGGTTTATCATACCTGTCGCACAGGGTTCGATCTCATAAAAAAAAGCGGCCGAAAGTACCTCCGGCAGCATGAGTTCATAAGGTCCAATTCATTTGGAAAATGTTCATGAAACGCATGTATTTAACTTATGTTAACAAATACATTGCCGGATTGCAAATATTGTGTACTGCTAATATATGTTTGGGTGCTTTATTTACACAAGAACTCATGCACTTGTTTAAAGAGCCATTCATTATTCTCACAATGACAAATCAAATGATTGCATCCATCGAGCCAAAGGGCCGTTTTATCTTTGGATGCGACTGTATCATAGAGATATTGTGTGCTTTTATAGTGGACAATACCATCTTGCAGACCATGCGCTATAAAGACAGGCATCGAGATATCTGGCAAATGGGGCCTGTAGTTCCTGACCAGCTTTCTGAATTGCATGGCTGCAGATATCGGGGTGTGTTTTATTTTTGCATGGTAGCGGATGTATAGAGCATTTTCTTTAAGTTTTCCTTGGAGCATTTCCTGCATTAGTGCCCTTAATTCAACGGAGAGCTGCTTCGGCGAGTAATAAAAGACTGCCGGACTGAGCAAAACTAATTTATCAATCGGTTGATTAACGGCTAAAGTCGAGGCAATCATGCCCCCCATAGAGAAACCAATCAAATAAATTGTATCACAATGCCTCTGTAGTTCATCAAGCGCCTTGCTCGCGGCATCAAGCCATTCTGTATAGGACACACCCTTCAGACTGCCTCCTTCTTCATGTCCGGGAAGGACAGGACAGGCTATTGTCCAATTGGTGTTCTCTTGAATATATTCCATCAATGGCTCCACTTCCCACGGGGAACCAGTAAATCCATGAATAAAAAGGCATCCAATCATTTATATACCCCTAATTTGTCTCTATAATATAATACCCATTTCCTTATTTTAATTATAATGACATTTATAAAAATAATAAAGAAGTCACCCTTTCACGCCTTTAGCAGCAAATGGATGACTTCTTTTTGGCTCAAGTCTATAGGGCTTTAACTACCTCTTCAAGCCTCATGCCGCGGGAGGCTTTCACAAGAACAAGAGCATGGGGCTCTGTCAGCTCTTTTAATTTATGAACGAGTTCCTCTTTCTCCTCAAAGTGGAAGACTCGCTCAGGGCCAAGGTTCGCCTTCGCACCTTCTGCAAGATTCACAGACAGATTTCCATAAGCCAATACATAATCAATTTCTTCGGTTATGAGTTCACCCATCTTATAGTGGTACTCTGCTTCCTCTGGCCCTAATTCGAGCATATCACCTAGCACGAGAATCTTCTTCGTTGCATCCGTCATTCCCTTAACAAGCTCAATCGCCGCCTTCATTGAGGTTGGGCTCGCGTTATAGGCATCATTGATGATTTTCTCGCCATTTGCGCCGAAGGATACTTCCATACGCATATTCGTCAGCTTTAGCTCACGAAGCCCTCTGGCAATCTCTTCATAAGAAATGCCCATTTCTCTTCCGACAGCGATGGCTGCCAAAGAATTAAGCACATTATGAGTTCCAAGCACCGGCAGCTGGAATGAATGCATTCCTTCCTTTTCGATCGTGAAGTTCATTTCATCCTGGCCAGGCTGTATATCAGCAGGGTAATAGTCATTCGTGATGCTTCTTCCAAAGGAGATTTTCCGGGATGCAACCTCCCCTATTCGATTTATAAGGAGCGGTTCATCACCATTATAGATGAGAACGCCTTCCGGTTTGAGTCCTTCAACAATCTCCATCTTTGCTTCGGCAATTCCTTCCCTTGAACCAAGATCAAGCAGATGGGATTCCCCAATGTTGGTGATAATGGCTGCATCAGGTTGTCCAATTCTAGATAGAAGGGAGATTTCTCCGCGGCTGCTCATCCCCATCTCCAGGATAAGCATTTCCGTATCTTCGGGAGCGGATAATACTGTAAGCGGCAAACCGATATGATTATTGTAATTCCCGTTTGTCTTATGCACGCGATATTTTATTCCAAGGATGGAGGCCGTCATGTCCTTTGTCGTTGTCTTTCCATTAGAGCCCGTGATGCCAATCACCTTTGCTTCAAGCTCATTTAAATAGGCCTTTGCCAGTTGCTGCAATGCCTTCAGGCTATCCTCAACAAAGATGAGAGCTGCCCCTTCCGGAGGGTTTGGCTGATTATGTTCCCAAAGGCTCGCTGAAGCTCCTCGCTCAAACGCTTGCAGGACATGATCATGCCCATTGCTCTTCTCTCCTTGAAGGGGCACGAAAAGATTAGAATCCGTGATTTTTCTTGTATCATTCGTTACTCCGGCGACCATGACATCTTTCACAGAGTCATGAATCTGGCCCTTTACCATGGCTGCTATTTCAGCTAGTGTACGTTTTATCATTTTAATCCTCCATTACACTTTTTCATCCCTGAAATTCAGGTAAGTACATACCAATTAGTATGTACTTACCCTTTTTGCCCCATTTAAGACTTAAATGGTATATTTAATTTTTTGTTTCTCTGCATGGCGGTCAAGCGCTAATTGAATGAGTTTTTCAATTAATTCCGGATAATCAACACCTGTATGCTTCCAAAGAAGCGGGAACATGCTAAACGGCGTGAAACCAGGCATTGTATTCACTTCATTGATATACGCTTTACCATCGCCAGTGAGGAAAAAGTCCGCTCTCACCAATCCAGAGCAATCCAATGCTTTATACGCTTTAACAGCCATTTCCTTTAGGTTGGCATATTCCTCTTCCGTGAGTTCAGCCGGGATTACTAATGCTGTGTCTCCATCTTCATATTTTGCCTTATAATCATAGAAATCTTTTTTCGGAATAATTTCACCAGCGACAGATACCTCCGGATGATCGTTGCCAATTACACCAAGTTCAACCTCTCGCGCCTTAACACCTTCTTCAATGATGACTTTGCGGTCGAATTGGAATGCTTCCGCAAATGCAGCAAGCAGCTCTTCACGATTATCTGCCTTGCTGATTCCGACACTTGAACCAAGATTAGCCGGTTTGACAAAGCATGGATAACCGATTTCTTTTTCCACTTCATCACATACAGCCTCTTCATTACCTGTATATTCAGAACGCAGGTAGGATGAGTACCCAACTTGAGTAAGTCCTGCCTGTGCAAAAATATTCTTCATAATGACTTTATCCATTCCAGCAGAAGAGGCAAGAACACCATTTCCTACATAAGGGATATTCAATAGCTCTAACAATCCTTGTACCGTTCCATCCTCACCATTTGGTCCGTGCAAGAGCGGGAATACAACGTCAAAACCTTCGCTAGAATCCTGAGCAACAATGCTATTGAATCCAGTCGCTTCAATTGCTCCTTCATTTGCTCCAAATTCCAGCTGTTTCACAGAATCAACAGGTCCTTCGAGTTGGGGCCCTTTGATCCACTGCCCTTCTTCATTTATGTAAATCGGATGTATATCAAATTTAGATGCATCCAGCGCCTTGATGACCGCTAGTGCTGTTTGCATGGATACTTTATGTTCTGCAGATTTTCCGCCGTATAATAATCCTAGTCTGATTTTCATTATAAACGTACCTCCATTGATTGGTTCCTTAGTCTATTGTATCATCCCCCTTTAGAACATGAAATGAATCCAACAATCGGAATCATCCCATCTTGGGAAATCATACATTCCATTCATCTTATTATATGCGTTTTTGCCCAAGGATTGTGAATAATTTAAAAGAGAAAACCTCCCTTTTTACAGGGAGGTCAGTCCATTAACGAATAAGTGTCCATTCTTTTTGTTTCTTCTGGAAAACTAGTTTAGCTGTCTGTCTCGTCCGATAGATAGTTCGAAGCTCATGCTCAAGATCATCCTCATGAGAGAAATCTCCGACAGACCATATAGGAATTTCCGCCGCCTGCCGTGTGTTAATGGATTTCTCGAAGCTAATGATAGCACCTTCAGTAAAAATCGGCGATAATTGCTTGATCATCTCTTGAGGAACACTCTGAAGACTGACTTTCCTCTTCGCTCCAAATAAACCTCTCTCCGCCTTGTTCAAATCCGCCTGCTCCGGAATTATTGCAGAAAGAATCTCATAGAAATCAGCCCAACTTCGATAATAAATCTTATTATAAAGGCCGTCTTCCTGTGTTAAGTAGACAAACCGATTATTCATCTTCTGGTAAAAGGGCGAACGCAAATGGTTAAAGGTATGCCTCACGTACAAAATTTCGGCAATCTCCCACGGGGCGAGTTCTTCAAGACCATCGATATCCTCAAAATCCATCCAGACAAGCTGCTCGATTTCTTTCCCATTCTCTTTACAGAACCTCTTATAAGATGGATAGGTTACATAATTAAAATGTGTATGCATGTCAAACTCAACATCCATAAAAGGATGGTCCAACAATAATAAATTCTCGGGCGGCTCATTCACCGCCTGCATAAAGGAGCAAAAATCAATCCCAAACGAAGCGACGAAATGCTCTGCCTCTTGTTTATGAAGATAGATAAAATCTCTCTTAACACTTTTCATTATCACAAACCCCTTCGACATTTACCAATTCAGGAATACCTGTCTGAGCGTGCAACTGCCAATCCATTCAAAATACTAAAACACTTATTTCAAGCAGATTGTTTTTATATTCCTTCTCCATATATATTTTAGACGAAATAAACACCAAAAAGATTCATAAACCAGGAAAAAAATCATATTGTAAAATGGCTGTAATATTTTTTAGACATATTCAAGGATTTTGTCCATAGTTTGGGCATAGTATCTCCCAATAAATATATCGTAACAGGATAAAATACCTAAGTCGAGAGACAAGTATCTAGCTGCATATAAGTTATCGGAATTAGAGCAACGACCTATAATCCATTTCTTCCTTTTAGAATGATATGCATTAACTTCAGGCGGCAGAAAAGCAATATCTGCCGCCTTACACGCTTTCTTTAGAGCTTCAATCTTTGCAGACGCAATGCATTCAGGACAACACTGACTGAGCTGAACGCCATTGCTGCCCCCGCAAGCCATGGGGCAAGCAGACCGCTAACAGCAATTGGTATGCCAAGGGTGTTATATCCAAATGCCCAGAAAAGGTTTTGCTTGATATTCTTCATCGTTTGCCTGCTAATATTTAGCGCATCGGAAACTCCTTGAACATCGCCCTTCATAAGTGTGATATCAGCTGCTTCCATCGCTACATCTGTACCCGTACCAATGGCGATGCCGATATCAGCCAGCGCAAGTGCTGGCGCATCATTAATTCCGTCGCCGACCATGGCAACCTTCTTGCCCTGCGCTTGTAATTTTCGTACCTCATCGGCTTTTCCTTCGGGAAGCACTTCCCCAATGACATTCATAATCCCCGCCTGCTTAGCAATCGCTTCAGCTGTTTGCTGATTATCTCCGCTAATCATCCATACATCAATCCCTTGGGCTTGCAGCTTTTTGACGGCGCTTGCCGAGGATTCCTTGATGGTGTCCGCAACAGCTATAACACCGGCAATCTCTTCATCAATGGCAACAATCATGGCTGTCTTCCCGGCGCTTTCTAATTCGGTCATAAGAGACACGTTTTGATCAATGGAAAGATGAGCCCGCTGCATGAAACGCCTTGTACCGATACGTATCTGCCGTCCGTCCAACATGCCCATTACCCCGTATCCTGGGATAGCTTCAAAGGAAGTAACCGCCAATGTTTCCAGCTGGCGCTCATTTGCCGCTTCAACAATTGCTTTTGCCAGAGGATGCTCAGAAGGTCTTTCAACAGATGCCGCTAACTGCAGCACTTCCTCTTCATCCCATTGACCAAGCACATGAATATCTGTTAAGGCAGGCTTCCCGTGTGTAAGTGTACCTGTTTTATCAAAAATGATGGTATCAATCTGTTGGAAGGTTTCAAGGTACTCTCCTCCCTTAAATAAAATACCCAGTTCGGCAGATCGACCGGAACCAGCCATGATAGAGGTCGGTGTAGCTAGCCCCAAGGCACATGGACAGGCGATAACGAGCACAGCAATGGTATTCTCTAAAGCTTCACTGAAATCGCCAGGTGAAACAATGAAATACCATGCAAAAAAGGTGAGAACAGCTATACCGACGACTATCGGCACGAATATCCCTGAAATTTTATCGGCCATACGCTGGATTGGCGCCTTAGATCCTTGGGCTTGCTCGACAACCTTAATAATTTGGGCAAGGGCTGTCTCTTTCCCAATTTTGACTGCTTTGATCTTAAGGTAACTATTATGATTGATTGTTGCTCCGTAAACTAAATCACCAGGTTGTTTATCAACAGGAATACTTTCGCCCGTGAGCATAGATTCATCAATACTTGAAGCACCCTCAATGACCTTTCCGTCTACCGGAATTTTTTCACCAGGCCGCACATAAATAAGATCGCCAACTTGAACCTCCTCAAGCGGAACCGTCAATTCTTCGTTTTCCCGAAGAATTGTGGCTGTTTTGGGCTGAAGGCCCATCAGCTTCTTAATTGCCGCTGAAGAACGCCCTTTCGCTTTTGCCTCAAATAACTTACCGAGAAGAATCAGCGTGATTAAGATGGCGCTTGTTTCGAAATAAAGAGCAGGATGATGTCCATGTCCAGCACTTCTGATAGCTTCATATAAGCTGTAAAAATACGCAGCGGACGTGCCTAGCGCGACCAATACATCCATATTTGCGCTCCCATTGCGTAATGCCTTATAAGCCCCGCTATAGAATTGCCATCCAATGATGAACTGGACAGGTGTTGCGAGCAAAAGCTGTACCCACGGATTCATAAGGAAATCCGGCACATACATCCATGAGGTAAAGGAAAAATGACCAAACATCGTCCACAGCAACGGAAATGCCAAGATAGCCGAGAAGATAAATTTACGTTGCTGCTTCTTAATGGCTTTCTCTCTCAGATTATCCTCTTTCTCTGCTTTCTCTTTAAGGGAAGCCTCATAGCCAAGCTTCTCAATTCTTGCTATCAGATCTCTTTCTGACACTTGGCCCCGGATATACTCAATCGTGCCTTCCTCTAAGGCTAGATTCACATTGGCCCCAATAACTCCATCCATCTTTGCCAAGCCTTTTTCAATCCTTGTCGCGCATGCTGCGCAGCTCATGCCAGATATAATGAGATTTGCTTGATTTGTGACAACTCCATACCCGATTTTCTCCACTTTCTCTTTGATGTCCTGCGCCGCCACTCTTTTCGAATCGTACTGGACCGTTGTGGTTTCGGTCGCAAGGTTTACATTCGCCTCTTCGACCCCATCCATTTTGCCGAGAACCTTCTCAATCCTTGCAGAGCAAGCAGCACAGCTCATTCCCGTTACTTGAAAACGAACTTCCTTCATACCTTTCACCTCTCTAAACACAGAACCTGCCAAACTTAACGGGATGAATTATTCTACCTCATAGCCTTGGTCATCAATCGTCTCCTTAATGGAATCAAGCGTCACCGCACTCTCATCATATGATACTTCAACCTTGCCTCCGCTTAAATCAACATCCACAGACCTTACGCCCGCTAAGCCCCCAACACTTTCTTCTACTGCCTTTACACAATGTCCGCAAGACATACCGTTTACGTTCAATACTTCTGTTTTCATATTCTTGTCCTCCTATTTTTTCATTAGCTTCTGTATAGTAATTAACACTTCATCTAAGACTTCCGTGTCACCATCTTGTATTCTCTCAAGAACGCAGCTTTTCATATGGCCTTCAAGCAGGAGCTTCCCCACGGAATTAAGCGCTGATTGTGTTGCCGCAATTTGAGTGATGATATCATCACAATAGATATCCTTGGCAATCATACCCTTGATCCCTCTTATTTGTCCTTCTATCCGGTTGAGACGGTGAACCAAGTTTCGCTTTGTTTCCTCTGAATGGTGGCTTGATCTGACTGATTTATGCTCACAGCTATTTAATGATTCTCGAAGACTATCATCCATCTTTTAGCCTCCTCTTCCTTCAACTTATTCCCAAGATATCATACCCCCATAAGGTATGCAATGAACCGAAACTCTAGAATCCCCTTATTTTGTCATTTTTCTCAAAAGCATTATTGTGAGATATAATAAATATTATCTACAGGAAAAAGGAGATATGGATTTTGCTTACCATTTATTTAACGAGACACGGACTAACCGAATGGAATGTGAATCGACGCATGCAAGGATGGGGTAATGGTGAATTAACAGAGAAGGGCATCAGTGATGCAAAGGCTCTCGGGAAACGCCTGAAGGAAGTGCCGATTGATAAAGTGTATAGCAGTTCCTCCAAAAGGGCTTTTGAAACAGCTAAATACATTATTGGGGACAGAGAACTTAGTCTCATTCAAATGGACGACTTGCGTGAGATAAACTTTGGAGATTGGGATGGACGTATTCGCGAGGAGATTGAAGCGGAATACCCAGATGAATTTAAGGTATTCTGGGAAACGCCCCATCTCTTTAATCGGAATTCTGGCGAGACCTTTGAACATGTGCGAAAAAGAGCCATTAGGTCCTTGCAGCATATCATTGAAGAAAACAAGGAAGGAACGGTCCTTATCGTCACACATTCTATCTTCCTTCGTGTTCTAATGACCTACATTAAGGATATTCCGCTTTCAGATGTCTTTAAATCAACTCCTCCAGGCAATACCAGCCTCTTTAAGATAGAAATGACAGATGGAGAATTAAAACTAATTTTTGAAAATGATATGCAGCATGTAGAATAATCGCGGGAAATTGAAAGGGCGAGCCACCATACAAGGTGTCCCGCCCGCTTTTCTTTCATGAAGGATTCTTCATCCATTTCTCTGCGAAATCTACTGCTTCCCTCATTGAGAACAATCGAGAGTGAGCACTGCCTATCTTGCCTCTCTTGACAAGATGCGTTCGCTCAAATTCCTCCCCGATTTCATTAAAATCAGTATCATCATAATCGAGATCCTGAAATTCAACCCACTTCCTCACGCCCTCGACCAAGAGAGGAGCCCCCTTCACGGTTTCCTCCCGGTTGCCCGCTCTGTACTCTGCCAGGTGAAAGCACGTATTTGTCTCATAGGTCGTCCCAATAAACAGAACATGGGCATCTAAATCGTACATTCTTCTAAGAGGCGACTGTTCTCCTAGCCCGTATTCAAGACTGTGAAAGTTTAGAATTTCATCTTTCCTTGCTCCCCATCCCGCAAAGGAGACATGGGGATGGCTGCTTCTTACTACATCCTTAAATGTTCTGAAAAGCTCTGGAACCTTGCCGACCCCACGCGTAGGTGTAATGTCCGGTTCATAGGCAGGCATTGTGCTGCGGACCGTATCCCACCATTCCCACGGAATTGGGGGTAAAAGCCACTCTGCCGGGTCGGAATAATCAGCTGATTGCGTCGGCATGATGATTGTCCCCTTATCGGTCACAGCATCCATCAATGCTTGGATAAGGGCGACTGCTCCCCCGTTAATCCACCCAATAGAGGATAATGAACTATGAACCAAAAGGGTCATTCCAGGTTCCACTCCAAGTTCGCGTAAATCCTTTCGCAGCTGATCTCTTGTTCTTGGGAAGGGGGTTTGTTCAATTAAACTACTCATGGGTCACTCTCTTTTCATCATTTTCCTCTATTATACTCTTATCCTTTAGGCAAAGGCTTACTTAATCTCCGACTAACATCTGAATATGCTTATTCAATACGATTAATTCTGCAGGTGTTTCTGAATAAATTTCCCCATCTGTATCGGCCTCGAGAACCGGACTCGTTTGCACAGAGAGCGATGACGTTTGGAAATGCTGCAAATTTCCTACAGCTTCTGCATTATTCGGAGGGAGTTCCTCTAGATTGAATACTTCAATAAGAGACCCGAAGGTGGAATCTCGTACAATTAGCACATCAAACAGACCATCATCAATTTTCATATTTGGAAACGGAATTTGGTTCGTTCCAATGTACCGCCCATTCATAACTAGGATCATGACAGCCTCCCCTTTTAGATGATGCTCATCTGCTTCAAGGGTGAAATGAAAAGGTTCTGCTGCCTGCATAGTCTTCAAAGCACTTAGAAAGTAACTTAGCTTTCCCAGCACCTTCTTCTGTCCAGCATCAATATTGGTTGAAGTGTCTGCTACAAGACCTACTCCCCAGAAGTTCAGAAAATAGTGATCGTTCACCTTCCCAACATCCAAAAGCTGCGTCTTGCCCTGCATGAGAATTTTAGCGGCTCTTGCTAGGTTTTGCGGAATACGGAGCATCCGGCTGAAATCATTGCAGGTACCCCCTGGCAGTATGCCAAGAATCGGCCTTATCTCCAATTCAGCCAGTCCATTGATAGCTTCATGAACAGTTCCATCTCCACCGAGGACAATGACCAGATCGGTTCTCTCGCCCCATTCCCTGCATATTTCCGTCGTTTCGCCCTCCCGCTCCGTCTGTATAATCTGCAGCTCTTTAACATGAACGCTAATTTCCGGGAGAACAGCCGCAAGAGCTTTCTCGGTATTAGCCTGACCAGCTGCTTGATTATATATAAATAGTGCATGGTTATACATAACCATCAACTTCCCCTCATTCTTTTTTTCTTTATTTTCCCGTATATGCCTCAATACGAAACCATAGCGCTGGAATGATAGATTATTTTTAACTATAATTGTAAAATAAACTGATTTTTCAGATAAAGGGGTGCGACTGATGAAAACAGCTGACCTATGTGATAAGTACGCAGACCAGCTTAAGCTCTGTAAGCTACCACTTTCTTCTTATGGCGGCAAAAAAGAGTTTCACGGATTCATACGGACTGTAGAAGTATTTGAAGATAACTCCATGGTGAAAGAAAGCCTGCAAACCATTGAACCAGGAACTGTTCTGGTCGTTGATGGAGCCGGTTCCAGAAACTGTGCCCTGCTTGGCGACCTCCTAGCAGGCATTGCTGCAGACCGCAAGATTAGCGGCATCATCATTAATGGATGTGTCCGTGACTCCTCCGAATTAGCTGCTATCCCTGTTGGCGTTAAAGCAATTGGCACATGCCCTTTTAAAAGTAAGAAAAGAGGCGAAGGAACAAAACATATTCCCCTCTCCTTTGGAGAAGTTGATTGGATCCCCGGCCAGTATGTGTATGCAGACAATGATGGCATATTAATAGCGGAAAGGCCCGTGCACACATAATTAAATCAGCTTAAAAGGCATGCGTTGAAATAACGCATGCCTTTTTCACTCTACTAAATAAAATTTGTTATGAATCGTATTGAACCCAATTCTAGTTTTCCGTAAGACATTTTTATAGGCCACTAAGCCAAAAGTCATTTTTTAGACAAAATAACGAACATACGTTCTCGTTTATCAGATTATTTGCTATAATGGACAAACAAGACCACATCCTAGATGCGAGAATCTCCCAAAAGAAATGGGGTGATAAACTTTGAGCGTCTTTGAAACCCTTATGGTCACATTTGGCTTTGCCACGTTGCTGCTAAGCATTATTACAATAAAAAAATAGGCCCCCTGCGATTAAAGAGGCCTGTTTCCCTGTCTACTGACAGGATGTGGATTCTTATAAAGCCATGAATGCCCACCATTCATGGCTTTTTTCTATTTAATGGTATCACAATAAAGACTTCTCTGTCACGACGAACATGTTTAGTTTATCTTACCTCTAAAAGGATGTTTAAGTTAGGGGTTAATGGTAAAGAGAATATAGAGTTTTTAGTAGAAAGGCGGTGAATCTTCTTCACTTAATGGCGTAGAAGAGGACAAATGTACACAGCTAACTTAATCGCGCTATTCATCCTGCTTGCAAGCACCATGTTTTTCGTGGCATCCGAGTTTGCAATTGTCAAAGTGCGTGCAACGAGAATCAATCAACTAATCGAAGAAGGAAATAAAAAAGCGATTAATGCGAAGCGAGTTATCACGCATTTGGATGAATATTTATCGGCTACCCAGCTTGGCATCACCATTACCTCCCTTGGGATCGGTTGGCTGGGAGAACCTACTGTAAAGGCCATTATAGAGCCCTTGTTCATTAAATTGAATATATCAGAGTCCGCAGCCACATTGATTTCCTTTGTGATTGCCTTCTCTCTCATCACATTCTTACATGTAGTTGTCGGTGAGCTGGCTCCAAAATCTGTCGCCATCCAAAAGGCTGAGGCCATTACAGTGAATTTTGCGGGCCCTTTAATTTTGTTTTATCGGATTACCTTTCCAATCATATGGGCACTCAATCATTCCGCGCGGTTCATCATTGGACTGTTCGGCATTAAGCCTACATCAGAGGGAGATGTCGCCCACTCCGAAGAGGAGCTCCGTATGATTTTGAGCGATAGCTACCAAAAAGGAGAAATCAATCAAACCGAATACAGATATGTCAATAATATTTTTGAATTCGATGATCGGCTGGCGCGAGAAATCATGGTGCCTCGCACTGAAATTGATGTATTCCAAATAGAGGACAAAATTGAGGATATCCTTGAACAGCTCTACGATCAGCAGCATACTCGCTTTCCTGTCACCGATGGGGATAAAGACTCCATTATCGGACTTATCAATACGAAGGAGCTTATGGCAGAATGCCTCAAATCCAGGATGAAGATGGACATGACCATTGAGCCCTTTATCAAACCAATCATCACTGTCATTGAATCAATTCCTATTCATGACCTGCTAATCAAAATGCAACAGGAACAGACCCATATGGCCGTCTTGATTGATGAGTATGGAGGAACTTCCGGGCTTGTCACCGTGGAGGATATTCTAGAGGAGATTGTCGGAGAGATCCGGGATGAATTTGATGATGACGAGCTACCTGAAATCCGCAAATTAGGTGAAGACCATTACATCGTTGATTCTAAATTACTATTATCAGAGATAAATGATTTGCTCGGCACCCGTTTAGATAATCCTGATGTAGACACTATCGGAGGCTGGTATCTAACTCATAAAATGGATGTCATCATCGGTGATTCCATTGAAGAAGAAGGATACATCTTTACTATTTCAGAGGCTGAAGAATACCATATCCTCTATATGGAAATCAAAAAAGTGATATAAAAAAGGCGGCAATGATTTGCCGTCTTTTCTCGTATTTATTCCGTTTCACCTTCCCAAGCAAGCATGCCCCCATCTACATTCGTGGCATTATACCCTTGAGATTCTAAAAACTGTACTGCCCTTGCGCTGCGCCCGCCTGCATGACAGACAACAAGATATTCCTTATTTTTATCCAATTCATTCATTTTAAACTCGACAAGCCCCAATGGAATATGGATGGCCTGAGGAATCTTGCCCCCTGCCACTTCATCTGCTTCACGTACATCAATGATATTCAACTGTTCTCCTGCTTCGAGCCTAGCCTGTACTTCTTGTGGGTCAATCGTTTTCATATTGCTCGCCCTCCCGTTATCTACTTACCCCTATAGGTATAACAAATGTAATCAAAAAAAGCCAATCATTTAACTATCGGCTTTTTACTAATAAATTGACGGCTTCATTCACTAAAGCTTCCTGCTCTTTACCCTCGGCGGCCTTCACGCATTCAACGAGATTCTCGCTCACAACTACTCCGATTGTCCTATCTACGGCAGAACGGACAGCAGATAATTGCATCACTACATTCTTACAATCCTTGCCCTCTTCCATCATCTTTAAAATACCGCGCAGCTGACCTTCCATGCGCTTAACGCGATTCTTCATTTGATCTGTATATTCCATCCGTTTCACCCCTTTAGATGATTATACTCGAAAATAGTTTCTTCATCTAATCGAAATGCTATCAAAGAAGAGTAATTCCCGTTTTCACCATATATAAACTGCTTCCTTAGACCCGTTTTTGTAAAAATAGGAAAAATTCGGTTACCCACCAGGTTTATTAGGGTAAAAGAAGGATGGATTTCATATTTTGTCGAAAGGAGACCTTGCCACATGAAATTGAAATACATGTCACTAGCCATCCTGATCATATTAATCAGCATTCTTTCGGCCTGTGCCGAAAAAGACAAGATGGAAAGCGGCGCTGAATTAATCGAAGAAGGTAAATTCGTTTATACGGCTTCAGGTGAATTCAAGCCATTCAGCTATATGAATGATGATATGACCATGACAGGCTTTGACATTGAGGTCGGAGCAGCTATTGCGAAGGAGTTAGGGCTGGAGCCTGTCCAAAAACAAATGAAGTTTAAAGGAATCGTAGAAGGAGTCAAAACCGGCCGTGCCGATGTGGCTGTTGCAAGCCATACCATTAATGACGCACGTGCTAAGCATGTTCTATTCTCCACTCCCTACTACTACTCAGGTCCGCAGATTTTCACTCGCCCTGACAGCAATATCAAAACAGCCGATGACTTAAAAGGAAAAGAAGTCGCCGCTGCCAAAGGATCTACATATGCAGATACCGCAAGCCAATACACGTCAAACATTAAAATGTATGACAGTGACATAACCGCTTTAAAGGCACTCAGCAACGGCCGTCATGATGCTGTCATCACTGACTTCGTCACCGGCAAAACAGCCGCAAAGGAAGGCTTTAAAATTGTCGGCCAACAGCTGATTGAACGAAGTGAACAAGCTGTTGTTATCCCGAAGGATAATCCTATTCTGCTTGAAGAAGTGAACAATGCGCTTGAATCGCTCCGCGAAGACGGCACATTGAAGGAGATCAGCATGAAATACTTTGGAGAAGATATTACGACAAAACCAGAATAATAGATAGAAAGGATGTTGTTTCGATTGCCGAGTTTCTCGCATTTTTTCAACACATTAATTGATACACGCGGCGTTTTTTTTGACGCCATGATTTTAACACTCCAATTAACGGTAGTTTCTATTTTAATCGGTATCATAATCGGTTTAGTAGTGGCATTATTAAAGATTTCACGCATCAAAATCCTTGGGTATCTCTCTGATGCCTATATCTACCTTGTCCGCGGTACACCGCTTATCGTCCAAATATTTATCCTGTACTTCGGATTCAGCGGCATTTTCCTCATACCGGATTTCTGGGCTGCCTCACTCGCGCTCGCCTTCCATAATGGTGCCTATATTGCCGAGATCTTCCGCGGAACCATCCAATCCATTGATAAAGGTCAGATGGAAGCCGGCCGCTCACTCGGGATGACGCGCGGACTCGCAATGCGCCGTATCATCTTTCCGCAAGCCCTGCGCAGAGCCCTTCCGCCGCTTGGCAACCAATTTATCATTGGATTAAAAGACTCATCCTTGGCAGCCTTTATCTCGCTGAATGAATTATTCAACGTGGCCACAACGCTTGGCTCAAACAACTTCGACGAAATGAACTACCTGCTCATCGTCGCTGTCTATTACCTAATCCTAGTCGCCATCCTTACGCTCGGATTGCGCGCCCTAGAAAAGAAAATGTCCATCAGTGACCAGTAAGGGGGAACAAAACATGGCACGAGAAATGATTAAAATCGAAAAACTGAACAAATCATTCGGAGACCTTCAAGTCTTAAAAAATATCGACATGACCATCCATGAAAGCGACGTTGTCTGCCTCGTCGGATCCAGCGGCTCCGGCAAAAGCACCCTGCTTCGCTGCATCAACTATCTCGAAAAAAAGAACAGCGGGAAAATTATCATTGAAGGCGAGCAAATCGAAACATCAACACACAACATCAATGAAGTGCGGCAAAAAATCGGCATGGTCTTTCAGCATTTCAACCTATTCCCGCACATGACCGTCCTTGAAAACGTCATCGAAGCACCGGTTCAAGTCAAAAAAGTATCAAAGGATACAGCGAAAAAAGAAGCAATGGCTCTCCTGCGCAAGGTTGGCTTAGAGGACAAAGCCGATGTCTATCCTAGCAAACTATCGGGCGGTCAAAAGCAACGGGTTGCCATTGCCCGAGCCCTCGCCATGAAGCCCGACATCATGCTCTTTGATGAACCGACATCCGCTCTCGACCCCGAGCTTGTCGGCGAAGTGCTTCTCACCATGAAGGAACTCGCCGAAGAAGGCATGACCATGATCATCGTCACGCACGAAATGTCCTTCGCCCGCGAAGTCGCCGACTGGATTTTCTTCATGCACGAAGGAAATATTCTCGAACGCGGCACACCTGAACAAATATTCGATAACCCGAAGGAAGAACGGACACGGGAGTTTTTCAGCAGTCAGTTTTGATAGGGATATTGGGCACCCCCTGGTTAGGGGGTGTTTTTTTGTGGGTGATTGATGATGGGTGTGGGGTGTTCTGACGATGGTCATCCTTTACCCCTTGCCTGGGTGAAGGGTGGGTGTTACGTGGCTTCTCCCACCTTTCACCCATCCTATTCCCACTCTTCCTACCCCTCGCCTGGGTGAAGGGTGGGATATGCATGGCTCTTCCCATCTTACTCCCACCCTTTTCCCATACTTCCTACCTCTTGCATGGGTGAAGGGTGGAAAAAGCCTGGCTTTCCCCATCTTCCTCCCACCCCTTTCCCATACTTCCTACCTCTTGCCTGGGTGAAGGGTGGGAAAAGCCTGGCTTTCCCCATCTTACTCCCACCCCTATCCCACTCTTCCTACCCCTTGCCTGGGTGAAGGGTGGGAAAAGCCTGGCTTTCCCCATCTTACTCCCACCCTTTTCCCACTCTTCCTACCCCTCGCCTGGGTGAAGGGTGGGATATGCATGGCTCTTCCCATCTTACTCCCACCCCTTTCCCATACTTCCTACCCCTTGCCTGGGCGAAGGGTGGGAAAAGCCTGGCTTTCCCCATCTTTCTCCCACCCCTTTCCCACACTTCCTACCTCTTGCCTGGGTGAAGGATGGGATATGCGTGGCTCTTCCCATCTTCCTCCCACCCCTTTCCCACACTTCCTACCCCTTGCCTGGGTGAAGGGTGGGCGTTACGTGGCTTCTCCCACCTTTCACCCATCCTATTCAGTCAAGTCCATATTCTTGTGTAAAATTAAAAACAATGTTTATTGGATGTGAAAATAAAACTTCTCCATTGATCTAT
>NZ_PKOZ01000019.1 GCF_002946355.1 Pradoshia eiseniae | reverse complement strand
TCAGGTAGATAGGTCCGAGGTGGAAGTGTGGTGACACATGGAGCTGACGGATACTAATCGTTCGAGGACTTAACCAAAGATTTAAACGCACACTTTGCATGAACAAACATTATCCAGTTTTGAAAGAATGATACTCATTCTTATAAGTCCGGTAATGATGGCGAAGAGGCCACACCCGTTCCCATTCCGAACACGGAAGTTAAGCTCTTCAGCGCCGATGGTAGTTGGGGCTCACGCCCCTGTGAGAGTAGGACGTTGCCGGGCATATATTTTATATTATTCCGCAGTAGCTCAGTGGTAGAGCATTCGGCTGTTAACCGAACGGTCGTAGGTTCGAATCCTACCTGCGGAGCCATTTTCTTGCTCGATTGTGCTTCCATAGCTCAGCAGGTAGAGCACTTCCATGGTAAGGAAGAGGTCAGCGGTTCGAGCCCGCTTGGAAGCTCTCGATTGCAGTTATGAAAAAGAGAAATACGGCCCCTTGGTCAAGCGGTTAAGACACCGCCCTTTCACGGCGGTAACACGGGTTCGAATCCCGTAGGGGTCACCATTTATTATATGGAGGATTAGCTCAGCTGGGAGAGCATCTGCCTTACAAGCAGAGGGTCGGCGGTTCGATCCCGTCATCCTCCACCATCTAAATTACCAAACATTTCTTGGTGAAAATCAGTGTAAAATAGCTTATACTAAGTAATGTCGTTGAAATATTATAATTACGCCGGTGTAGCTCAATTGGTAGAGCAACTGACTTGTAATCAGTAGGTTGGGGGTTCAAGTCCTCTTGCCGGCACTCTTCATAACGGAGGGGTAGCGAAGTGGCTAAACGCGGCGGACTGTAAATCCGCTCCTTCGGGTTCGGCAGTTCGAATCTGCCCCCCTCCACCATTTATAATAAGAAACATCCAATGGACAAAGGATATTGTCCCTTTTTCTTTTTATTGGGCTATAGCCAAGCGGTAAGGCAACGGACTTTGACTCCGTCATTCGTAGGTTCGAATCCTGCTAGCCCAGCCATATAAGAGCCATTAGCTCAGTCGGTAGAGCATCTGACTTTTAATCAGAGGGTCGAAGGTTCGAGTCCTTCATGGCTCATTTTGCGGAAGTAGTTCAGTGGTAGAACACCACCTTGCCAAGGTGGGGGTCGCGGGTTCGAATCCCGTCTTCCGCTCCAATGATTAAATATATTATTTCAAACCTTAATTGCCCTGCAACTAAGGTTTTTTTATATTTCTCTTAGATTGCTTGTCATAAGGGGCGTCAAAGCCTACAATTGAGAGGAATGGTTTTAGAATGATCTTTTAAACAAAATAAAAAGCAGCATCCTAAAGGGAGAGGATTACTGCTTTTTATAATATCGTGTTTGGCTTTGATACTGATTGATTAGCGAGTCGAGTTCAGTACTTGCCTTAATGACGTCAGAATCAACCATAGAAGAGTGGGAAGCTAATGCGATCATCCGTTGACGGTATTTCTCAATATCCTTCATTAATGTATGTAGTTCCAATTCGTCACTCCTTACCTACCATATATATTCCTTTTTTACCCATAATTTTCAAAAAACAAACATATTTTATCATTTAATTTTATAATTCCTGTTAATTAATGAAACTTTTTTAAAGGCCAGGCGTATATAAGCAAAAAGGCCGCTAATGCGGAGGATGGAAAATTTGGAAGGACTAATAAAAGAAAGAATCCAACAAGTGCGTAATGGGGACCAGCGTGCCTTTGGGGATATAGTAGAATTTTATAAAGATAAGGTATTCCAATTGTGTTATCGTATGCTTGGAGATCGCCATGAGGCTGAGGATGTCGCACAGGAAGCCTTTCTTCGGGCGTACGTCAATATCCATACATTTCAGATGAACCGTAAGTTTTCGACATGGCTATACCGGATTGCAACAAATCTGTGTATTGATCGAATTCGCAAGAAGAAACCTGATTTCTATTTGGATGCAGAGGTTGCCGGGACTGAAGGACTTGATATGTATTCTCAGATTCCTTCAGATGAGAAGCTGCCTGAAGAAGAATTGGAGAACCTGGAATTGAAGGAAAGGATTCAACTGGAGATTCAAAAGCTTCCGGAGAAGTATCGAGCGGCAATTGTGCTGAAGTATGTGGATGAGTTGTCCTTGAAAGAGATAAGCGAGATTCTGCACCTGCCGATTGGAACGGTGAAGACACGAATTCATAGAGGAAGAGATGCATTACGTAAATCCATGCAATCTTTATAATGAGGTGAATGATGATGAGACAATGTCCAGATGATATCGAGGAATATATCCATGATTATCTTGATGGAGAGATTGATACGGAAAAAGCAAATATACTTCTGGACCATATTGCGGACTGTGATGAGTGCATGCTCACATTTCAGGAACTGAACAGAACGATTGCCTTGCTGCAAGAATCCCATATAGAGGCGCCCGCTAATTTCACCAGTAAGGTGATGGACTCATTGCCAAAGCCCTCACGTAACGTGAACATGAAGAGATGGCTTCAGCGAAATCCAGTTTTGATTGCTGCTTCTTTGTTCCTCATGCTTATGGGCGGGACCATATTCTCTTATTGGGGAGAAGAGCAGCAATTCTCATTCTCGAAGGATCCGGATGTCGTAGTGTTAGGGCAGACAGTCATTGTTCCTGAAGGGAAAACAGTTGAAGGAGATATGGTTGTCAAGAATGGTGATATTAAGGTTGAAGGTACAGTGGAAGGCAATCTGACAGTGATCAATGGAGATAAGTATCTTGCGGGAGCTGGCGAGGTTACGGGAGATATTGAAGAGATTGATCAATTATTTGAATGGGTCTGGTATAATGTGAAGGAAACGGTAAAAAATATATTTTAATAAAAGCTCAATTGGTGGACCTTCTGAACGGAGGTCTGTTTTTTTGAATAGGTATAGTAGCCTGAACTATTAGAGTTTATCTAACATTGTGTTATAATAGATGAGTTATTATGGAAGGGCGGCCGTAGAACCGTCCATCGGAAAGGACATGACTGGAGGACATGACATGCCGTTTCTAGAAAATTTTTCTTTATTGGATTATGTGATCAGTATTGCAGATATATTTCTTGTCTGGCTGGTTTTTTATAAATTATTGCAAATTATTCAAGGAAC
Organism: Pradoshia eiseniae; assembly: GCF_002946355.1. Classification (NCBI taxonomy): domain Bacteria; kingdom Bacillati; phylum Bacillota; class Bacilli; order Caryophanales; family Bacillaceae; genus Pradoshia; species Pradoshia eiseniae. The sequence continues at coordinate 34,127 of NZ_PKOZ01000019.1, read as the reverse complement.
AAAAGCTGTACAGCTTTTAAGAGGGATTATATTAATTGTGGTGGTTCGGTTTGCCAGTGAAATCATTGGACTGAATACATTAAGTTTCATCATGGAACAGACCATGACTTGGGGGGTACTCGCGATTATTATCATCTTCCAGCCTGAGCTCAGGAGGGCACTGGAGCAGCTGGGAAGAGGGAAATGGTTTCGTTCCGCAAGTCAAGAGGATAATGAGCATGAACAGATGATTGAGGCCATTGTGAAATCGACTAGCTATATGGCGAAAAGACGAATCGGGGCCTTAATGTCCATAGAGCGGGAAACAGGTCTGAATGATTATATTGAGACGGGGATTCCGCTTGAATCGAAGCTCACATCTGAATTACTCATTAATATCTTTATACCGAATACACCGCTGCATGACGGCGCAGTTATATTAAAGAATAACCAAGTTGCAGCAGCTGCTTGTTACTTGCCTTTATCAGAGAGCCCGTTTGTTTCCAAGGAACTTGGCACAAGGCATCGGGCTGCTCTTGGAATTAGTGAAGTGACTGATAGTATCACTATTGTTGTTTCGGAGGAGACAGGCAGTGTGTCTCTGACAAAGAATGGAGAGCTCTATCGTAATTTATCTTTGGATGAGCTTCAAAACATGCTTGATAGCGAGTTGATAAACAACAAAACGACTTCTTCAAACCTTTGGAATTGGAGGTCGAAGCGTAATGGATAAGATCACTTCGAGTAGTTGGTTCATGAGAATTGGAGCTTTTGTGGTAGCGTTTATGTTATTTATGCAAGTCAATAGCGATCCAAGTAATATCACGAACACCCAAACGAAAGATGGATCGACGCTTATCAATGATGTCCCTGTTGAAATTTACTATGATACGGACAATTTGATTGTAGCCGGTGCGCCTGATACGGTAGGTATTACGCTTGAAGGCCCAGAAAGCATTGTGAATGCGACGCGAAATAAAATGGATTTTGAGATTTATGTGGATCTATCGGAGGCGGAAATTGGGTCCCAAAGAGTGCCTATTCAAGTAAAAGGCCTATCAGATAAATTAGAGTATGAATTGACCCAAGCTTATGCCGATGTTGATGTTGAAGAAAAAGTGACGGAAGAATACAATGTAGAAGTAGAATTTGATAAGAGCCTCCTTGGAGAAGGATATCAGGCAGAAACGCCTGTTATAGAGCCTGCTGCCGTTAAGATTACTGGAGCGAAAAGCCTTGTTGATCAGATAGCTGTCGTAAGGGCCGCGGTCAACACCGATGGATCAGTCACAAAGGATATCAGTACGGAAGCAACTGTTCAAGCTTATGACATCAATATGAATAAGCTGGATGTCACCATTAACCCCGCTTCTGTTAATATTACAATTGATATCAGCAGTCCATCGAAGGAGGTTAGCCTGAAGCCTGTCCAAAAAGGAACAGAGCCGGATGGCATCACGATTGAGGATATTAAGCTGAATGTCAATAAAGTCACCATCTATGGGGATGTATCTGTTCTGAAAGATGTTAAGGAAATCGAAATTCCGGTTGATATAAGCGACATTAAGAAAGACACCACCCTAGACCTCCCGCTTAGTCTGCCAGACGGTGTTGTAGGCGCATCAGCCGATACTGTGAAGGTCACCATTGATGTTAAGGGGGAAAACGGCGAAGATGAGCCGGTATCTACGGAGACAAAAGAGGCCACTGACACGATTGCTGCAATACCGATTGACATCATTGGAGTGGATGAAGATCTATATGAAGCCAATTTCATTACCCCTGCGGATGGTTCCGTATCAATGGAAGTATCTGGTGAGGAATCATTCCTTGAGTCTTTAGAGGTGAGTGACATCTCGATTTCTGTCGATGTCACGGGTTTAAAGAAGGGGGAGCATCAGGTGACGATGAATGTGAAGGCACCTGATGAAGTACATTGGGAACTTCCTGATGACAGCAGGACAGTAACAATCGCGTTAGTAGAAAAGAATTGATAAGGATAATAATCCAGCACTTAAATACCTATCGGGTAAGAAGAGCGGATAACTAGAAGGAGAGATTTGAACATGGGTAAATATTTCGGTACAGATGGTGTGAGGGGTGTAGCGAATAGTGAACTGACACCTGAGCTTGCTTTTAAGCTAGGCCGGTTTGGAGGGTATGTATTAACGAAGCATACAGATGAGCGTCCAAAGGTTTTAATTGGCCGTGACACTCGAATTTCCGGTTATATGCTGGAAAGCGCGTTAGTGGCGGGTCTTCTCTCCATTGGCGCAGAGGTTATGCGTTTAGGCATTATCTCAACCCCAGGCGTAGCCTATTTGACCAAGGCCTTAGGTGCGCAGGCAGGAGTCATGATCTCCGCCTCACATAATCCTGTAGCGGATAACGGAATTAAATTCTTTGGCTCTGATGGATTCAAGCTATCTGATGAGCAAGAAGCAGAAATCGAAGAATTGCTTGATATGGGGTCAGATGAGCTTCCGCGACCAATCGGTGGTGACCTTGGCACAATCAATGATTTCTTCGAAGGTGGACAGAAATACATTCAATACTTGAAACAGACGGCTGATGAGGATTTTACCGGACTTCATGTGGCGCTTGATTGTGCACACGGCGCAACGTCCTCCCTTGCGACGCATTTATTTGCAGATTTGGATGCAGATATCTCAACTATGGGGGCATCTCCGAACGGGTTGAATATCAATGAGGGAGTCGGCTCTACTCATCCTGAAAAACTGGCTCAATTTGTCCTTGAGAAGGGTGCGGATGTCGGTCTCGCTTTCGATGGTGACGGAGATCGCTTGATTGCTGTTGATGAAAAAGGTGAAATCGTTGACGGTGACCAAATCATGTACATTTGTGCAAAATATATGAAAGAACAAAATCGACTGAAGCACGGTACAGTCGTATCAACAGTCATGAGCAATATGGGCTTTTACAAGCAGCTTGAAGCGAATGACATAAAGAGCGCTCAAACAGCAGTCGGAGATCGCTATGTGGTCGAAGAGATGAAAAAAGGCGGCTATAATCTTGGAGGAGAGCAATCAGGTCATATTATCTTCCTCGATTACAACACGACGGGAGATGGTCTCCTAACAGGTGTGCAGCTAATCAACATTATGAAGCTGACGAAGAAACCATTGTCTGAGCTTGCCGGTGAGATGACGATCTATCCGCAAAAGCTTGTGAACATTCGAGTAACCGATAAGCATCATGTGACTGACAATGAGAAGGTGAAAGCCGTCATTGAGGAAGTCGAGGCTGAAATGAACGGAAACGGCCGCATCCTTGTTCGTCCTTCCGGAACAGAGCCGCTTGTTCGGGTTATGGCTGAAGCGCCGACACAAGAGCAATGCGACCAATACGTAGACCGAATCGCAGATGTTGTGCGAGCGGAAATGGGATTATAATTAGGCATGACGAATAATGCATAAGCGGGGTCAATCCTCCTGCTTATGCATATTTTATATAGAGATGGGTATTAAAGCACTGTGTCTAGCGTTCAAAAATGAATTGACTGATTCAGTCGAAGCGTGTATGCTAGGAAAAGATTGCAATTTAAAAAATGGAACGGAGGATAGGAATCTGTTTTGTTTCATAAGCGCCAGAACTAAACCCGTGCTAAGTGGTTTAGTTGACGAGGTGGAGGTTATCGAAATGTTCGGCGGGAGCCTCCCAGCTTATATGTGCAGGCTGCAACTCTTTTTACCAAAACAGTTTGGCGACAAACTGGACAGAATAAAAGGAGAAGCACATAACAAATAGACTAATCAGAGGTAAGGGGGCAAGAATGCCCCTTTTTATAAATAGAGAGCATTCTTGTTCCCTTCTTCTTATTATAGGAGGATAAACAAGTATGTGTGGAATTGTAGGATATATTGGACATCAAGATGCAAAAGACATTTTATTAAAAGGCTTGGAAAAGCTTGAATATAGAGGATATGATTCAGCGGGTATCGCTGTCATGAATGAAAATGGCGTTCACGTTTTCAAGGAGAAAGGCCGTATTGCTGATCTTCGCGAGGTCGTTGACAGCAATGTGGATGCAACTAAGGGAATTGGCCATACGCGCTGGGCAACTCATGGGGAGCCTAGCTGCAAGAATGCCCACCCTCACCAAAGTGCTAATAAGCGTTTCACCATCGTTCATAACGGAGTAATCGAGAACTATGAGCAATTAAAGAAGGAATATCTCGAGGGCGTCGAGCTTATGAGTGATACGGATACTGAAATCATCGTGCAGCTCGTCAGCAAGTTCGTCGAGGAAGGACTATCTGTGGAAGCAGCATTTGCGAAGACTTTGGCATTGCTGCATGGCTCATATGCGATTGGCTTATTGGATGAACAAGATGCAGAAACGATTTATGTTGCAAAGAATAAGAGCCCGCTCTTAGTAGGTGTAGGTCTTGGATTTAATGTTATTGCAAGCGATGCAATGGCGATGCTGCAAGTAACGGACCAATTTGTTGAGCTAATGGATAAAGAAATGGTTATCGTGACAAAGGATGCTATTACAATCAAGGAACTTGACGGTACTGTTGTCGAGCGTGAACCTTATACAGCTGAGCTTGATGCAAGTGATATTGAAAAGGGTACTTACCCTCATTATATGCTTAAAGAGATTGATGAGCAGCCATTGGTTATGCGTAAAATCATCCAGAATTATCAGGATGAGTCTGGTGATTTGGCCATCGACCCGACAATTATTGATGCTATCAATGAAGCAGATCGCCTATATATCATTGCTTGTGGAACAAGCTACCATGCTGGTCTTGTTGGAAAGCAAATGATTGAAAAGATGGCTAAGATTCCAGTAGAGGTGCATGTAGCATCTGAATTTGGCTATAACATGCCACTTCTATCTGAGAAGCCATTATTCATCTTCATTTCCCAAAGCGGTGAGACAGCGGACAGCCGTGCTGTGCTGGTTCAAATCAAGGAGATGGGGTATAAAGCACTCACCCTCACAAATGTACCAGGATCAACCTTATCCCGTGAAGCGGATTATACATTATTGCTTCATGCTGGCCCTGAAATTGCTGTTGCTTCAACGAAAGCATACACAGCACAAATGGCTGTATTGACGATTCTTGCTTCTGTGGTCGGTAAATCAAAAGGTCATTTGGCTGACTTCCCTGTCGTGAAGGAACTCGGCATTATCGCTAATGCAATGGAGACCCTTTGCGATGACAAGGACCGTTTCGAAATGATTGCGCGTGAATATTTGTCTGTCACACGTAACTGCTTCTTTATCGGTCGTTCCCTCGACTACTTTGTATGTCTAGAAGGGGCGCTTAAGCTTAAAGAGATTTCTTATATTCAAGCAGAAGGATTCGCAGGCGGCGAATTGAAACATGGTACAATTGCCCTCATTGAAGAAGGCACGCCAGTAATCGCGCTTGCTACGCAAGAAGATGTTAACCTCAGCATCCGCGGCAACGTGAAAGAAGTTGCTGCCCGTGGCGCACACCCTTGTATCATTTCCATGGAAGGACTTGAACAAGAGGGGGATGCTTATGTATTACCAGAAGTAAATCCGATGTTAACACCTCTTATCTCTGTAGTACCATTACAACTAATTTCTTACTATGCATCTCTTCACCGTGGCTGTGATGTGGATAAACCGCGTAACTTAGCGAAATCGGTGACAGTGGAGTAAGGAAAAAGTAATTTTTAGACCGGCTGGAAATCCAGCCGGTTTTTTTCATGGATTTTATCATTGTGGAAGTGTTTATGTAATGCTCCATGTGAAAATTATCTACATGATATAAACTTTTAGGTTAGATAAAGCATGAGGGGAATCTTTTATTTGTGTCATCCAAATACACACTGGTTGAAGGTGAACGATGCAACTTATTATTAGAAAGCGTCTATATCAATAAAGATTATCCTATTGTTTACAACAAACACTATATTCCTCAAGAATTTAGTTCAATAAAAATAAATAGTACGAAATAAAGCAGAACTTGAAAAAAGGAGGTAAATCCTCTTCCTACATTAGCCGGTGAAATTTTACTTATTGTAGAATTTCACCGGCTTAAATATTTTAATAAAAGACTATGTTTTGCTTATGCATGCTTGTGAGGAATAAGAATCGACTTAACTAGACATCCTAACACAAGCATGTATTCTCTTCAGATGAGAAAAATTAGAAAGTATCCATAGTATATGAATGAAAGGAAACAGACAAATGGTGACACATTCACATCAGGAAAGTTACAGTCGAGTAAAAAAAGCTGTACCTGCCATCTTGTTCTTTTTTGTTTTTGCGTTAACTATTGATAATTCATTTAAGTTAATTTCTCCTGCAATGGCAGCTGACCTTGGTGTTTCAGCAACAACTATTAGTTGGCAGGCTACGTTAGCAGGATTAATCATTGGTATCGGGGCGGTTGTATACGCTTCTTTATCCGATACTATCAGCATACGTAAGCTCTTAATTGTAGGTGTTATCTTTATATGTATTGGTTCTGTACTGGGCTTTGTTTTTAAAGCGTCCTATGTCATGATTCTGATCTCACGAGTGATTCAAACATCTGGTTTAGCTGCTGCTGAAACTCTATACGTCATTTATGTAATGAAGTACTTAGCAATAAAAGATCAAAAACTGTTTTTAGGCTTAAGTACAAGTAGCTATTCATTGTCTCTTGTTATTGGTTCTGTAACGGGAGGATTTATTTCTACGTATCTTGATTGGACGATTTTATTTTTAATTCCATTGTTATCCTTAATGCTTCTTCCGTTTTTTATAAAATATATACCGAAGGAAGAATCAAAAAAGAGTTCCGTCGACTTCATCGGTTTAATGCTTATTGCAGCTACTGCTACAAGTATCATGCTGTACATGACTAACTTTAATTGGATCTTCATTGTCCTGGCTATTGTTGGATTTGGTGTATTCTTGGCCTATATCAAACGAAGCTCTAATGCTTTGATCAGCATTTCTTTTTTCCAAAACAAGCGATTCGTCAATACTCTTGGAATTGTGGCTATCGTTTATTCAATTCAATTGGGTTATATTTTTATGTTTCCATTTCTTATTCAGGACATATATGGGCTTGAACTCGATAAAGTTTCACTATTATTGATTCCAGGCTATATTGTTGCTGTTATAGTAGGAGCCCTTTCTGGTAAAATCGGTAATATTTTATCAAGCAAGATGACTATCTCCATAGCTGTTGTTTCAATTGCAGTTAGTTTATTCCTTCCAGGATTATTTGTGGGGAATTCCGTATTCATATTCGCTGCTTCGATGATTTTATTCTCTGGATCATTTGCCTTATTATATGCTCCCTTGCTTGATACATGTGTTGGTAGCATTGCGAAGGAGAAAAAAGGAACCGCAGTTGGGTTTTATAATCTAATCATAAATGTATCTGGATCTATCGGTATGAGCTATACCGCAACATTGATGGACTCATTATCATATCGTAGCGTCTTGTTTGTTCTATCAATCTTTGCTGCAGTTGCTTTCCTTGTGTATTGGCTATTTGTATCACGTTTGAAAAACGAAGATGCAGAGGAAATAAGATAATTGGAGGAAGGATAGTAACGGCCATATTGAATGCCCATATCTGTTTTAGACCACTGTTTCACAGCAGATTGAGCAATCATGCTGCAGGTGAAAGAAGTGAGATAGAATTGGGTGATGAGCGGCTCCTGGTAGAAAGCAAAAGAGGCTGGGACAAAAAGTTTCTAACAACTAAAAACACCGAACTATTTTAATGCGCAGTTTAAGATAGTTCGGTGTTTTTTATTTAGTTTGGTTCTGTTAAAGATGAATATTGTTAATAGAGTATCGGTGGGTGTAGTGTAAAACGGTTGACTCCTTGCTTAGATTAGCGGACAGGGGAGACTCAGCAGATGCGTCAAAGCACTTGAGGAGGCTCCCCGAACCGCCCCTAGGTGCGCACCCGCATGCAACGAAAATCAACGATTTAGATTAACTAAGCCTAAATTTCAATGCAACATTCGGTTTTGGACACTGCAAATTCAGTTATGTCCCAACCTCTTTTGCCCTTTAGTATTTGCTGATACCTGATTCTGGTGTCATGATAATCACCGGATTTTTAGCCGGTTTAATCCATGAGAGAACTTTATTCACATTGCTCTTCGACGTAGCTACACAGCCGGCTGTGTAGCCCGATTTTCCTTCTACATGAAAGAAGATGGCTGAGCCCTTATATGGTGTCCGCTTCGTATTGTAGTTAATGACGAAACCTACGTCATATTGTGAGATGTTCATGTTCTCTGCGCTCGTCCACTTGCCTTTTGTCTTGCTTTTAGATTGCCAAGTATTATAGAGCGGGCTCTTGCTATCATCTACCCAGACCGAATCTGAGGTGATTTTTTTGACGGGAAGTTTCGTTGTTGGCTTAGAGGAGCGGTAGAAGGCAGTGCCAAGAGTATATTTTCCTGTCGGCGTCTTCATATCCCCTTCTTTTTTCGAACTGGTCATGCCTTTCTTCCCGATTACAGCTGGCATGGAATAAGTTCGTTTCCATTTTCCGTTCGTCTTTTCGAATGCTTGGATGGTAGCTTTATTGGAAGAGGCAGTTTTATTTGTGACTAAAATGACCTGTTCCGCTTTTCCAAGCTTCTTCATCTTTTCAACATCAAGCTTGGCATTGACTTTGACTAAGTATTTGGAGCTGGCATAGCCTGTTTTTGTGTTGTATTTTACTTTATACCAGGATCCGGCTTTTGAAATATATTGAACGGTTTTTCCTTTAGGGATGGTTAGTATGATTTTTCCTTTTGTGGAATCGGTCGTTCGCAGATTAAGGTTCGCTGTTGTTTTATACTGAACGGCAGAAGCTGCTTCAGCAATGTTTGTTTCTGAATGGAATACCCCTCCTATGAAGGATTTATGAAAACCGAGAGAAGATAAGAGTAGAATAAATGCTACGCATACAGCTAATTTTTTGTACATAAGGTAATTTTCCCCTTTCATTTTCTTCTAGTTATTATAACGTTATGTTAGCGATATTTACAGGGAGAATGATTTGAACTGGCATTCAAACACAATCCTGAGTCCTCCTGTCTGATTTGATCCTTTAATAATAAAAAAATAATAAGGCGGCGATTAAGATGACCAGCCATATCCGGGTGAGGGCCTGTGCGCTCATCGATCATCATCGAGAGTGAACAGAAATATGGCTATACAGAATCTTTATAGCTCGTATTTGAATGCTGGCAAAAGGATGAATCCATTCCGAGACTCCCATCTCTTCCTGACAATAATCAAAATGGGGTGGAATAGATTGGAAAAAATTACAGTTTGTAATCCTTTATCCGGATATCAAAGAAGCAATTATTCTTTATAAGGAGCATAAGTCTATATGAAAGCCAGGTTGCAGGATAGCCAGCCCTTTTCTCTTTCCGTATTAATTCATTTTTATCGAGAAGCGTGGTACAATGGAAATATTATGCTTTATAATTATGGATATAGATGAAAAAAGTGGATATAATAGCCATCCGTTTGGGTAAGGATAGTGTGAAGTAAATTTTAGCGAATATAAAAGTGAGGTATATATGAAAACAATAAAAGAAAAATTTTATGAAAGGATAGACAGTCAGTTTGGTGTTTTCTACCTGATAGCCGTTTTGACGCTTTGGATGAAGACGTATTTGGTGCAAGTGACACAGTTTGATCTTGGTGTGCAAGGAATTCTTCAGCAGTTCCTCCTGCTGTTAAATCCGTTGGGATCAGCATTGTTACTCCTTGGATTGGCTTGGTTGTTTAAGGGAAGAGGAAGATATACAGCCTTGATGATCCTTTATTTCCTTTCCTCATTCCTGTTGTTTGCCAATGTGATGTATTACCGTTTCTTCAATGACTTCATCACATTGCCAACCCTTTTTCAGACGCAGAATTTTGGAGATGTGAGCGGGAGTATATTGACACTCATAAAGCCGTATGATTTCTTATTTTTCTTGGATTTCGTATTATTTTTAGTCCTGCTGCTGACAAAGCGGATAAAGGTAGAGAAGGGAGCCGTTAGGAGAAGAGCGGCCGTTTCCTTTATGGGAATGGGGTTGGCTATCTCTGGGCTGAATCTCGTTTTGGCAGAAGCTGACCGCCCTCAGCTGCTGACAAGAGGGTTTGACCGTAACTATATCGTGAAGTATTTAGGCATGTACAATTACACGGTTTATGATGCTGTGCAAAGCACAAGGGCATCAGCACAGCGGGTTTTGGCTGACAGTAATGATATTACAGAGGTCGTGAATTTCACCAGCTCGAATCATGCGATGCCGAATCCTGAATACTTTGGGAAGGCTGAAGGGATGAATGTCATCTTAATTCACCTGGAGTCTATCCAAGAGTTCCTGATTGATTATGAATTGAATGGGGAAGAGGTTACGCCGTTTCTTAATTCATTAACAGAAGATAAGAATATGATGTATTTCGATAATTTCTTCCATCAAACAGCTCAAGGGAAGACGTCTGATGCGGAATTTATCCTCTCAAACTCCCTGTATGGGTTGCCGCAAGGTTCTGCCTTCACGATGAAAGGAACCAATACGTATCAGGCAGCACCAGCTATTTTAGGTCAGGAAGGATACACATCGGCGGTTTTTCATCCAAATACGGGAAGCTTTTGGAACCGTAATGAGATTTATAAATCATTTGGCTATGACCGGTTTTTTGATGCCAGCTCCTATGAAATGGATCCTGAGCACTTGGCCGATTACGGGCTGATGGATAAACCGTTCTTCGAGCAGTCTATCCCTAATCTAGAATCCCTGCCAGAGCCGTTCTATGCGAAGTTCATCAGTGTTACTCATCATTATCCGTTCTCAATGGATCAAGATGAGACAACGATTGAGCCGCATACGACAGGTGATAAGTCAGTCGATAACTATTTCCAGACAGCTCGTTATGCAGATGAAGCATTGGAGCAATTCTTTGATTATCTGAAGGAATCAGGGCTTTACGATAACTCGATGATCATCATGTATGGGGACCATTATGGAATTTCCCAAAACCATGACGTAGCGATGGAGAAGGTGCTTGAGAAGGAAGTCACGCCATTTGTTTCAAAGGCAGAGCTGCAGCGTGTGCCATTCTTTATTAGGGTGCCAGGCATGGAAGGCGGAATTCGCCACACCTATGGAGGACAGATTGATATCCTGCCGACCATCCTTCATTTATTAGGGAAGGAATCAAAGGATTACATCCAGTTTGGAACCGACCTATTATCTGAAGAGCATGATGAGGTAGTACCATTCCGTAATGGGGACTTTGTCAGTCCAACCATCACAGCAATCGATGAGAAATTTTATGACTCTGAAACCGGATTGCCGCTTGAAGAGGAAAGATTGAATGAGGCAAAGAGGTATCATGAAGCGGTTCAATATAAATTGGAACTATCTGACCGGGTGGTGAATGGGGATTTGCTTCGTTTCCATACACCGGATGATTTTGAACCAGTTGACCGTTCGGAGTATGATTATAATCTTGATTTAGAAAATCAGGATTGAAGCTTATAACAGTAGATAGGGGCCATCCAATTAGGATGGCCCCTTATTTGTGTTTTGTGTACGGCATGATCTCTCAAGCTACTAGAAGATAGGATAGGATTTTAATAAGTATTAGAAAAATAAGTTCTAGATTATGCTGCTATGATTCCTTTGGAAACTAAGAACGATTTATCAGATTCGCTTTCTGTTGTATAGCCTTTTTCCATTAGATTTTTAATATAAATCTTATTATAAACAAAAGAAAAAATAATACCTGGAATCCAAGCTCCAACTCCCAATGTGAAAATACCCGCAACCCCAGCAAGCAGAACCATGATTAATGCCCATTTTAAATCGCCTCTTATTAAAGCTGGAATGAAGCCAAAAAAGAATGTAGTCCAGCTAAAGCCGACTTTTACCTCTTTAACAACGCCAGCTGTATTTCTTAACCTGATTTTCATGAGTACGCCCCCTCTTTCTGTTAATATAAGTAAATTATACTATATTTTTCATTATTGATATATCAAATTTTATAATATGTTGGTAATTTATTACTACTCTCTAATTTATCAATCGATTGATAAATTAAATGAATACTTTGTGAACGTTCTTGGAGACTAGAATTAAGACTCAAGCCAAGGCTATCACCATCCGTGCAAAACAAAGGCTCTATGAGTAAAATAGAATAGTATACAGAACTTTTGAAGTTTATAAGAAATTTATATTCGTTTAGTATGCTAGTATGGATATAATTTTGCGAGGAGGAAACAGAGTGAAGAGGTTTTTGCACACAGTGACTGATTGGGTCTCAACTAAGAAAGGGATGCGCATAACGATCATTGCTTGGTTGGTGATTATGATTGCTCTTAGCGCAGGCCCTAGATTAACTGATTATAAGGTAACCAATTTTCAATCTCTGCCAGATGAGGCAGAGTCGATTGTTGCCCAGAATAAGGTAGATGAGTTTTTCCCAAGTGATACTGGGACACCGGGTATTCTCGTTTTTAATAATCCGGATGGGGATGTTGATATAGCAGAGGTAAATGAGGTCCTCGATGGTATCAAAAAGGAGAAGATTGATGGCATTGAAGAAATCGTAGATATTTCTCAAATGCCGCCGCAGGCTCTTGCTGCCTTTACTTCAGAGGATAAGACAACAATGATTGTTCCGATGAATTTGGAAGCGGGCTTAGGTAACTCCGACTATTCACGTATTAATGATAGAGCTTCTGAGATTGGTAATGAGATTGCTGAGGACTTAGAGGCAAACTTCTATATCACAGGTCCGGCCGGAATTGCCGGTGATACGACAAAGCTATTTGAATCAGCAGATGTGAAATTATTGTTTGCGACTGTTCTCATTATTTTGGTGCTGCTGATTGTTATTTATCGTTCGCCGCTGCTCGCATTCATTCCATTGCTTGCTACGGTTATCGTTTATCAAGTGACAAATCAAACCGTTGCCTTATTAGGGGCAGGTGGTCTTGAGATTAATAATTCAACCACATCAATCATGAGTATTCTCTTATTCGCAGCTGTGATTGATTATTCCTTGTTCGTGTTCTCTCGTTTCCGTGAGGAGCTCAATCGCTATGAGGATAAGCATGAGGCGATGAAGCATGCGATGCGTGCTACAGGCGAGCCGGTCTTCTTTGCTGGCGGAACGGTACTTGCTGCAATGCTGATTCTGTTCTTCGCTGACTTCCGTGATTATCAGAACTTTGCCCCGGTATTTGGTACAGCGATGCTGATCATCATGCTTGCATCGATTACCCTTGTGCCTGCTTTGTTTACGTTGTTTGGAAGAAAGGCATTCTGGCCTAAGGTTCCCAAATATGGGGAGGAAACAGAGGTTAAGCATGGCATTTGGGGACCGGTTGCCAAGTTTGTTGTGAACAAGCCTGGACTGTCTGGGGGACTTGTCGCGATTTTCATGCTTGTAACAGCCTTGAATGTGTTTAATCTTGATTTCGAGTTCAACTCTGTAAAGAACTTCCCAGAGGATCTGCCTTCACGGGTGGGTTATGAAATCGTAGAAGAGAAGTTCAATAAAGGGGATCTTGCACAGACGACTGTATTGCTTGAAAGTGAAGAGTCTATGTCAGAGGAGCAAGTGGCTGCTTTCGCTCAGAGACTAAATGATTATGATGAAATTTATTCAGCGAGACCATCGGGGATAACAGATGATGGTCAAGCGGCGAAAATCACTGTTTCTCTAACAATGAATCCTTATTCCTCAGAAGCCATTGATTTTATTGAGGAGCTGCGCGGAGATAGTGATCAGCTGCAGGATGATGCCAAGCTAGATGCAGATATAGCTTATACTGGCACCACAGCTAAACTGGCTGATGAACGTGAAATCAATAGCGGAGATATCATCAAAATTGTATCCCTCGAAACTTTATTGATTCTCGTACTGTTGTTCGTACTGACACGTTCATTCAAGATGCCATTGTATATGATGGCTACAATCCTGCTTTCCTATGCTTCTGCATTAGGCTTAGGGCTGTTCCTTGTGGATGTTTTATTCGGTTATGATGCGATTAGCACCCGGGTGCCGGTGTATGCCTTTATCTTCCTGGTGGCCCTGGGCATTGACTATAACATCATTCTTGTTTCCCGTTTCCTCGAGGAGCGGACGAAGCATTCGGTTAAAGAGGCGCTTGAAATTGCGATACGCAATACGGGAGGAGTTATCTCCAGTGCTGGTATTATCCTGGCTGCAACCTTTGCTGCCTTGATGATCATGCCGATTGCTGACTTATTCGTATTCGGATTCATGGTAGCGATTGGGATCATCATAGATACATTCTTAGTGCGAGGCATGCTGCTTCCAGCTTTGATTCTCTTCTTCGAAAAAGATAAATAAAGATTATCGGTGAGATGGAAGCGTCTTTAAAGTTATTCTTCCATCTCAAATGGCACAGCAAGAAATGTGATGGGTAAAAAAAAGAGCTCTAACCAGAGCTTTCAGAGTTTGTGATATGGCAGGAGGGGATTTGCAGTCTTGGCAATGACCCTGCTGCCTTTTGTTATGCTTGTTACGCATTTGATTCTTTTAGTCTTTGTTTCTTGATCTCTAGCAATTCTGAGACGGTCACAAATTTGTAGCCCTTCCGGGAAAGCTCATGAATGATTTCCGCGGCCGCTTTTGCTGAAGATGAGTAAATATCATGCATTAAAATGACATTCCCCTCTTGGACCGTATTTAGGGCACTTGGAACCACCAAGTCAGCATTGCGAAGTTTCCAATCCAGCGTGTCAACATCCCATAAGATGAGGTGCTCCTTGCCGACATAGCTGCTGATGCGTTCGTCATACAGTCCATATGGAGGGCGGAATATTGTCGGAACTGTACCTGTAATCTCCTCTATAATCGCATTTGTGCGGTCAATCTGCTCAGCAATAGCGTTTGAGCTCTCTGAGGTCATCTTAGGATGGTCCCATGTATGATTGCCAATCTCATGTCCTTCCTCTGCCGCTCTCTTCAGGAGATTCTTGTTGGCATCACATCTTGACCCAAGAACGAAAAAGGTGGCTTTTGCGTCATATTTCTTTAACGCATCAAGAATTAAATCTGTGACACCTGCTTTTGGGCCATCATCAAAGGTGAGGGCAACGACCTTTTCATCCATTGGCAGCTTGCTTTCCTTTGTTGGACGTTCAGTAATGATATTAGCCGGCTCATAATTCCCTGATAGATCATCATGATGTTCGCCAGGTCTGTAATCATCGATAAGCCAATCGTCTAATAATTGCTTGCTTATGGCCAGCTGATAAGTTTCGTTTTTAGTGTTGAGGGTCAAATTGAAGACAATTGCTTGATTATAGATGATAAACTGTCTGTAGTTTTCTGCCTTGGGAGCTGTCACCTTTGAAATGTCCTTTGCCGAAAGGCTAGAGTGATCGTTTTCTGTCAGTTCTGCAGAGGCTACTTCAGCTAATAATTCCAAGCAGTCCGAAACATGGTCCTGAAGGATGAGATCTTCGAATGCGAGGATAACTCCTTTTTCGAGGTCAAAGGTCATGATCTCTGCAGCCTCCCCTGATTCCGTGAATGCGACAGACAATGTTTGCTGACTATAATGGAGTATATTGTAGGTGATCGTCTTTTCTTTTCCTGAGCTATGAATGGATGTAAGTCGGGAATGGATATAGGCCTCTATATATGTATCCACTTCCTTGATACCGAAGGAAGGGAATTGAGCTGAGGTATCTCCAAAAGATAAGGTGGAAACCGCCACTTCTTTATAAATAGCATCCATTTGAGGATCAGATATGGTAGTGTTTGCTTTTTTGGATAGCGAAGGATTTATTACAATGCTGATTGCCATTACGCTGATCAGCAAGATGAATAGTTGCAACAGCTTTTTATGTTTTTGCTGTTTGAGTCTGTTTTTTCCCATTTGATGTCTCTCCTAATAATATGTAGAGTAATAGACTGCAAAGCAAATACAACCTACTTGAATACATTGAAAGCAGATGAGGAGTCTATTAGATTACCTATCTATTATTAAGAAATCACCTGATGATGTCAAAAGGAGATTCTATGTAATTTGATATAGGAATAATCACAAAATAATATAACTTGCCCTAATGGTCTGAAATGAGAGATAATGGACGGGATTTACTAAATCGGGGAAATGACAGAAGGTTCTGGTTGTACTAGCTATTTCATTTAGGCATATAAATAAATGAAGATGTAAATGTTGATGCAAGGGAGTTTACGAATGGAAAATTGGATAATCAACATAATGGAACAATTTGGCTATATTGGCATTCTGTTTTTGATTGCACTTGAAAATGTATTTCCGCCGATTCCGTCTGAGGTAATCTTAACATTTGGCGGGGCAATGACCGTTAAGACGAGTATGACAGTAATCGGAGTAGTGGTTGTTTCTACGGCTGGTTCAATCATTGGTGCTGTCATCCTCTATGGTCTTGGCATGCTTTTAGGCAAGGAGAGAATAGAGAAAATCGTGGAACGCTATGGACGCATCCTACGCGTGACAAAGGATGATGTTGAGAAGGCTGATAACTGGTTCCATAAATATGGGCTCTGGACGATCTTCTTCTGCCGCTTTATCCCATTAATTAGAAGCTTGATTTCCATCCCAGCCGGAATGGCACGAATTAATTTCGTGACGTTTCTGATTCTAACCACGATTGGTACCTTCATCTGGAATGTCGTGCTCGTCTCAATCGGCGCGATGGTGGGGGATTCGTGGGAATCGATCGTTCACTATATGGATTATTACTCGAACGTCGTTTATGTGCTGCTTGCTGTCCTCTTCATCGTATTTGTCATCTGGTTTATCCGTAAGAAATTCATGAAAGCACCGAAATAGAAAGAAGCATTCCTGCGTTCAGGAATGCTTCTTTTCATTATTTTGCTGCGTCTTGCTGTGAAACGCCTGTTTTCTTTCTGATTGGTGCCATGATGGCTGTAGCAATGATAATCAGAACAGCGATGACAACGGCTGTGTAAAAGAGACCGCTGTATCCGTTTTGGGCAGCCATCTGTGTTACCTCCTGCACGCTTGAGAGGACGGCTTCCTTCAGGGAAGGGTCTTGAATCTGGCTGATGACCTGATTCATCTCTGCCTCTGACATGCCGCCTGCGCCACCAGACATTTGGGAGGTTAGTGCTCCAAGCTCTGCAAGTCCCTCAGGTCCAAGATTGGCTTCTTGGATATTCTTTTGCAGAATTTCTGGGAATTCGGTTTTAAACAAGCCTGGAAGCTCATTGAACCCGCGGGCAATAAAGCCGGCATAGATGGTTGGAGCAATCGTCATCCCAATCTGGCGGGATAAGGAAAGAGTAGAGATAGCAGTTCCTTTATCGGTTTGCAATCTCTCTGTTGCCAGGATGTTGAGCGGAGCCCCAAGAATGATTCCCATTCCTAAGCCAGCGATGCAGGATGAGATCACAAATTGCCACTTAACATCTATCCAGGCCGGGAATAGGAAGAAACCGATGGCTGAGATTACACCGGAGAGGACGACTGCGAGAATAGGTCCTCTCTTATCAACGAGTCCTCCGCCGAGTGCTGCGCCAACACCGGCAGCTAGGGCAAGCGGTGTCATCCAATAGCCGGCATTTTCCTGGGCGATGCCAAGCACTTGCTCTGAGAAGGCTGGAATGAAGATCATACCAGCAAGCAGGGCTCCAGAGAAGGCGCCGATCAATAATGTGAGCAAATAGGTCGGCTGGCGCAATAAACGAAATGGCAGGATAGGGTCTTTCCCTTGCTTCTCTGTCCTGCTTTCGTGGACGAGCAAGATGGCAAATAAGAGAATACCGCCAAGCAGGAATCCATATACATTCGGATCAAGAAGACTTTCAAAGAAATTGACACCTTCAATATTAGTCAATCCATACATAATGCCTAGGATGGAAAGAGAGAGCAGGACGGTTCCGAGAAAATCCAATCTGCCACTGACCGGATCCTTTGTTTCTTCAAGCTTCAATAATCCGAATATAACGAGTGCAATCGCAATCGGTACATTAATCAAGAATAAAAAATGCCAATTTCCCGTGATATCGAGCAGAAAGCTGCCAAGGTTTGGCCCGATGACGGAGGCAATTCCGTTCATGCCGCCCAGCATGCCAAGCGCTTTCCCCTGCTTTTCAGCCGGCATGGTACTAAGAACATGTGAGCTTCCAATGATAAATATTCCGCCCCCGCCCATTGCTTGAATGAAGCGCGCGATTAAATAAAAGGTGAAGTTCGGGCTCAAAGCTACGAGCAAAGAACCAATCCCGAATATCGCAATCTCAATAATGAATAACCGCTTACGGCCATAACGGTCAGATAGCTTTCCGATAATCGGTACACTGATGGCCAAGCCTAATGTGTATAATGTAACTCCCCAGGCTCCCCAGTTCGCGGATACGCCAAAATTACTGTTGATGGTTGTAAGAGCAGCACTAATAATTCCATTGTCCAATGCAGCCATGAAAACCCCAATCGCAAAAAGACTGAGGGCCCAAGTCTGTGAGGATTTTTTCTCTGTCATTTCATTTCCCTCCTTGATAAGATACATCATTTTAAATGAACTGCAATGGCGTTCTGTCTGATGATATATAATATTAACACAAAACAAGGAGCCCGAAGTATGGCTGAAAAAGAATAATACAAGTTATTGAGGATTACATGGAAGCGAACATCAGACCAGGAATCTATATCAACTCATATAGGCATACCGTTTTATTCTAATGCAGTTTCAGATATCTTAACTCTTGATTTCGGTGAAGGGAAACCTAGTTTTCACAAAAGGCGAAAATCCCTTTTTAGATATTATTTTTTGTAGGTGGTATTGCCTGCTTTTTGTCACTCAATTATTATCAAAGATTAACCTGCTTATCATATGAATAACATACTCCTCTTTTAAACTTAATATGAGTCGATAAGAAAAAGGAGAGGATTGCGATGAAAAAGATATTAGGCTTGGTTGTTGGATTGTCTGCGGCACTCTTTTTACCGTCTTACCAGGAGGCTCAAGCGGAGAAACCTCCAAAACCACATCAAAAAACAGAAATTGTAGCTCATCGCGGAGCATCGGGCTATGCTCCAGAGAATACACTTGCGGCCTTTGATCTCGCTGTCAAAATGAAGGCTGATTATATCGAAATAGATGTTCAGCGGACAAAGGATGGGAAGCTTGTTATCATTCATGACAATACGGTTGATCGCACAACAGACGGAACAGGGAAGGTAGGGAGCCTGACATTTGATGAAATTCGCGCTCTTGATGCGGGCAGCTGGAAGTCAGAGGAGTTTGCTGGGGAGCGGGTACCGACATTTGATGAGGTATTAAAGCGGTATAAAGGAAAGATTGGCATCTTAATTGAATTGAAATCTCCTGAATTATATCCCGGAATTGAAGAGGAGACCGCCGACCTCCTGAAAGCCTATCATCTTGATAAACCGCGAAATGGAAAAGTCATCGTGCAATCCTTTAACTTTGAATCAATGAAAAAGGCTGACCAATTATTGTCGCGCGTGCCGATTGGTGTTCTGGTTAACCGGTCAGCAGACACGACAGATGAGGCGATTGAACAATTTTCTGCCTATGCCGAATACTATAACCCTAGCTATGGACTTGTCACGGAGGAGCTTGTAGCCAAAGCTCATGAAGAAGGCATGAAGGTGCAGTCATGGACAGCTAGAAGTAAAGAAACAGTCCAATTTCTGCTCCAGATGAAGGTTGATGGCATTATTACGGATTATCCGGATTATGTAAAATAAATTCACATCAGTAATTGGAAGGGTAGCCTGCTTGTGCTACCCTTTTAATTAGGAAGGGGCTGTTTGAATTGGATTTAGCCAAGCTGGATTATCCATCTCCTCTAGGCATCATTGAAATCAGTGGCACGGATGAGCATGTTCAGTCGGTATTGTTCACAGAGCGAAAGGACATTTTACATAAAAAGCAGGCAGACACGCCAGCTGTGCTGATGGAGTGCTACAAGCAGCTTGATGAATATTTTCAAGGAGATCGACTTGAGTTTACGGTTCCTTACAAACTAGAAGGCACAGCTTTTCAGGAAAGGGTATGGAAGTCACTCACCTCTGTTTCTTATGGAAAGACGGCAACTTATAAAGACATCGCACTTTTGGCGGGTAATGAGAAGGCTGTACGAGCGGTTGGGAGCACAAATGGCCGCAATCCAATCTGTCTCTTGGTGCCTTGTCACCGAATCATTGGAGCAAACGGCAAGATGGTCGGCTATGCGTATGGTGTATGGAGGAAGGAATGGCTCCTCGCACATGAAAAGGAAATCAGCAACAAGAGGATAAGCACCTATTAAGTCCCTATAAAACAGGGGCTTTTTCTTTTGCTTATCCTATGTTAGGAGAAATTGGTATAATAGATTTCTACGATACGGGGAGGAAGGAACAACATCATGCTAAGAAAATTCTTTTCATACTATAGACCACATAAACGGCTATTTATCATTGATTTCACCAGCGCCATTATTGTCGCGATTCTTGAGCTGGCCTTCCCTGTTGCGGTCCAGCGATTTATTGATGATTTGCTCCCGACCGGCAATTGGGGAATGGTCGTAACAGTTGGGGTATTGCTGTTCTTTGTATACCTGGTGAGCACATTTCTGCAGTTTATCGTCAATTATCTCGGCCATAAGCTTGGAACAAATATAGAGACCGATATGAGGCAGGAGCTGTTCAACCATGTCCAGCGCCAGTCATTCCGTTTCTTTGATAACACGAAAACAGGTCATGTGATGAGCCGAATCACGAATGATTTGTTTGATATAGGGGAGTTCGCCCACCATGGGCCAGAGGACGCCTTCATTGCTATCATGACCTTCATTGGCGCCTTCCTCATCATGTTCAATATCAATCCGACCTTGGCGATTGTCGCGGTTATTTTGGTTCCATTCCTGACATGGCTCGTTGTATACAGCAATAAGAAGATGAACGCAGCCTGGAAGGATATGTACGGGGAGATTGCGGATGTGAATGCCAGAGTGGAAGATAGCGTCTCCGGTGTGCGAGTCGTGCAATCATTTACGAACCAGTCATTTGAGATGAAACGCTTTGAGAAAAATAACGGCAAATTCCGTTTGGCCAAGCTCCGTGCTTACAAGGTGATGGCCGGAACACATTCCTCCATTTACATGATGACACGCCTATTGACTCTTCTGGTCTTGATTGTGGGAGCATGGCTGAGCTTCAATGGAAGCTTGACATATGGAGAATTAGTCAGCTTTGTCCTTTATACAAATGTTCTTGTGAAACCGATTGATAAGATCAGTGCTCTGCTTGAACTTTATCCAAAAGGAATGGCCGGATTCAAACGGTTTCTCGAATTAATCGAGCAGGAGCCTGACATTCAGGATAAAGAGGATGCCATTACGGTTCATCACCTTCATGGAGATATCGAGTTTAATCAAGTAGATTTCCGATATGACGATTCAAAGCCTGTCTTAAATAATATTTCTCTCTCTTTAAGGGCAGGGGAGACAACGGCATTTGTAGGTCCTTCCGGAGCAGGGAAGACAACCATTTGCTCCCTGATTCCGCGCTTTTATGATGTGGAAGGAGGATCAATTAAGATCGATGGCATCGATATTCGGGATATGACGCTTGAATCCTTGCGCAAGCAAATTGGGATTGTCCAGCAGGATGTGTTTCTCTTTGCGGGCACGATTCGTGAGAATATTGCTTATGGCAATCTCGATGCATCCTTTGAAGAAATCAAGGAGGCGGCAAGGAAAGCCCATCTTGAGAGTATGATTGAAGCATTGCCGGACGGCTATGAGACAGAGATTGGCGAGCGCGGCTTGAAACTATCCGGCGGCCAGAAGCAAAGGCTTGCGATTGCGAGGATGTTTTTGAAGAATCCGCCCATCTTGATTCTTGATGAAGCTACATCTGCTCTTGATACAGAGACGGAGAGAATCATTCAGGCATCACTCGAGGAGCTTGCCGCTAACCGGACAACCTTGGTCATTGCCCACAGGCTTGCGACCATTCGTAATGCTGACCGACTCATCGTTGTCGGGGAAAAGGGAATTGAGGAAGATGGAACATACAAGGAGCTTCTTGCCCATAATGGGGTATTCGCGAATCTCCACCGTATTCAATTTGGAGAAAAAGCCATGGTGTAAACCATGGCTTTTTTATTTAAGTAAAGAAACTAGATAGCGGTTGACGAAAACTTGGTTCAATTTTTTAAGGACTATCGGCTGATTTTCCTAAAAGGGTGTTTATTAGCCCTCCTCTTGGTTAATTTAGATAAAAGAAGATTGGAGAGGAGGAGACAAGTTGAAGAAATATTTCTTTTTACTTTTCCTAGCACTCGCGCTCGTCCTTGCGGGTTGTTCAGAAAGCGAGAAATTAGATACGACAAGCGACAAGATTGAGCAAAATGAAAATAATGCTGATAACCAGGATGATGAAGAAACGAAGGTTGAGAACCGCAAGACAGTCGAATTGACAAGCGGTGAAGATAAAAAGGCTGGAACAGCTGTGCTTGAGCAAGTGGATAAGAGCGTCCAAATAAGCCTGAAAGTAGAAGGAATGGAGCCTGGCAAGCATGGAGTCCATTTTCACGAAACAGGAAAATGCGAGGCTCCTGACTTTGAATCTGCGGGAGCCCATTTCAATCCGGAGGACTCTAAGCACGGCATGGACAACGATAATGGACCGCATGCCGGAGATCTGCCAAATATAGAGGTAGCTGAAGACGGGACAGGTGAGCTTGAATACACGGCTGATAATGTCTCCTTATTAACGGATGAGGATAACTCCTTGATGGATGAGGATGGGAGTGCGCTCGTCATTCATGAAAAGGAAGATGACGGAAAAACAGACCCTTCTGGCGAATCAGGGAACCGAATAGCTTGCGGTGCCCTTGAATAAGGTAAATAGGATAGAGCATTTTTAACAAAGGTGTTGTAGCTGTACTGATGAAAATATAAGGAGGACATAAGATGCTGGAAATTCTGCCTTCAAAAGATATCACAACTGTTGCGGTCCAATTTAGCGGAAAAGCGACTCAAGCGGATGCAGATAAATTGGAGAGTTATGTAGCGAAGCATTACGGAACAAATCGCAAGTTTAATATTTTGGCCATTATTCGTGATGTCGATGGGACGAATTTGATGGGAATGCTGTCCGGTCTGAAGTTCGATGCGAAAAGGATGAACCAGTTCAGTAAGATTGCAGCCGTATCAAACCTCCAGTGGGTTCAATCTATGGCAAACCTCGGAAACATGATGCCTAATCTTGAAGTGAAAGCTTTTTCAGAAGAAGAGATTGAGAAGGCATGGGGCTGGATTATCACATCAGGGGACTAGACAATGTGAAAAGAAGGGAACCTGCTATGAGCAGGTTCTTTTTTGTGCCAGCATGAGTTAGACAAAGAAATCGGCTTCCTATATAGTGAATATGTACATATCATTACCCTCATAGGAGGCCGGATTTTTATGACACAACCATTATTTTTGACACCAGTATTTCAAGAACGCATCTGGGGAGGGACAGCACTTCGGGACCAATTCGGATACGATATTCCGTCTGAGCATACGGGAGAATGCTGGGCCATTTCAGGCCATCAAAACGGACCATCCATTGTTGAGAATGGACCATATAAAGGGAAGACGATAATCGAGCTGTGGGATAATCACCGGGAGTTATTCGGCGGACTGGAAGGAAAGGTATTCCCATTGTTAACGAAGATTCTCGATGCGAATGCTGATTTATCTGTCCAGGTTCATCCAGATGATGAATACGCGAATATTCATGAAAATGGAGAGCTTGGAAAAACAGAATGCTGGTACATCATTGACTGCAAAGAAGGAGCAGAAATGATTTATGGGCATAATGCCGGCTCTAAGGAAGAGTTTGCGGACATGATTGAAAAAGGAGAATGGAATGACTTGCTGCGCCGAGTGGCCATCAAGCCAGGTGATTTCTTCTATGTTCCAAGCGGCACGGTTCATGCTTTGTGTGAAGGTACGCTCGTATTAGAAACACAGCAAAGCTCTGATACAACGTATCGTGTTTATGATTATGACCGCAAGGACCAAAATGGACAAACCCGCGAGCTTCATATTGGGAAATCTCTAGATGTTAGCACGGTTCCTCATCAAGATGCGGCCGTTGAAATCAAGGAGAAGCAAAAGCCGGGAGTGAAGGCAACGACCTTTGTGGAGACTGAGTATTTCTCCGTGTATAAATGGGACGTGAATGGAACAGCACAGCTGGAACAGCCAGAACCGTTCATGCTTGCAAGCGTCATTGCAGGCGAAGGCACGCTGAAGACGGCAGAAGGCATATACCCTATCAAGAAGGGAACGCATTTCATTCTTCCATCTGGTATTGGACAAATTGAAATCAGCGGAGAAGCGAGCCTGATTGTTTCTCATCCTTGATTTATAACAAAAGGCGGACCCGGTCGCTTTGACTGGTCCGCCTTTTGTTATTAGTCAGCCTTCATGCCATTAATGAATCTTTTAGTGATGAGCTGCGGTCTGGTGATTGCTCCACCAACCACAACTGCATATGCGCCAATCTCTAGGCATTTTCGAGCCATCTCGGGCGTTAGGATATTCCCTTCAGCGATGACCGGTATGTTGATCGTAGATACGAGCTCTCGCAGAAGCCCATAATTATTGTGGTTTATGTATTGTCCCTTTGTGTATGGGGTATAGCCGACAAGAGTCGTTGAAATGCAGTCAAACCCGAGTCGCTCAGCTTCAATCGCTTCCCCGATGGTTGAGATATCAGCCATCAGCATTAGTTCAGGGAAATGGATCCTGATGGATTGAACATATTCAGATAGTGAAATATTATGCGGGCGCTCACGATAGGTGGCATCTACAGCCACCATATCGGCACCTGAAGAAGCAATCTCACTTACTTCCCTTAATGTCGGGGTAATATATATCGGGGAATCTGGATACTCCTTTTTTACGATTCCGATGACGGGCAAGGAAACCTGATTCTTGATTTCCATGATATCTTCCCGTGTATTAGCGCGGATGCCGACAGCACCGCCCTCCTGTGCTGCAAGAGCCATTCTTCCCATAATCATGGAGCTGTGGAGCGGCTCATCAGGAAGGGCTTGGCAGGATACGATTAAACCATTTTTAATTTTTTCTAGCATTTGTTATGTACCTCCTATATGCGAAACTCTCCATTCCGTATGTACGGAAATATTAATAAAGCGGGGGATGAACACGATGAAAACTATTCCACTCTATATGTATTCTCTACTAAAAACTATACCAGAGTCAGCTCTTCCAGTGGGATTTCAATTTCGTCTTTTTCAGGAGGGCGATGAAAAACACTGGGCAAGAATTAACGTGTCCACGAAAGAATTCTCAGTGACTGATGCCGCTCTGGAGCGTTTTAATCAAGAATTCGGTTCCCACTTAGCTGAAGTGAAAAAACGCATGCTTTTCATCCTGAATGAGGAAGAAACACCTATTGGCACCGCAACAGCTTGGTTCGGCATATGGGAAGGGAGGGTTATCGGGCGTTTGCATTGGGTAGAAATCATTCCTGAATATCAAGGGAAGGGACTTGGGGCACCGCTTATTTCGAAGGCTATCGAGCTGCTTGCTGTCTATCATGAAGAGGCTTATTTAAAAACACAAACAACAAGCCAAGCAGCCATTCATCTCTACAAAAAGCTAGGCTTTGAACCAGCCATTCTTTCAGAGGAAGAGAAGGAGGGATGGAGCTTTATTAAAGGCAGCTAATCAATCGATTGATGAATAAACAACAGCGAACCTATGGGCTCGCTGTCTATCATTTATGCGTTCAAATCCTGGATTCCTGGCGCATGCTCATTTGGCATCTCAGGCATTTGCGGAACTGGGAAGCCCTTCGGAGGAGGAACGACTGCTAGAGTACCCCCATTGCGGCTCGGTGTTTGACCTTGAAAGACCTCGGCAATCCGAGTCGGGTCAAGACGGAAATTGAATTGGGCGTTATGAAAGCCCATATCTACATATTTTTTGCACTCAGGGTACTTATTGATGTCATAGTTCGGAACAGGGAAGAGCTTACCCCAATCAACTCCCAATGTCTCCAGCGCCTTAGCAAATGCGTTTTGGTGGGCATTATCGCGTACAATCAAGAAACCAAGCGTTTCACGAAAGGTTTGGTTATTACTCATCTCATATATGCGCGTCTTTTGTAAGACACCGGTCGATTCCAAGTTGACATTATTGAGGAGATTGGCGATGAGATTGCCGTGGTCGTAAACCCATGAGCCATTCCAGGGATTCCCGCCTGCATCAACTGGCAGAGAGGATTGGGCACCCATAATATAATGGTGGGGATTAGCATGCTTAATCGCCTCATCAAGCGGAGCGCCGTCCGTTCCGCCATCACCCGGCTGGTTAGATAGGCCTGAACCATTCAAGAGCTGGTTAATAGTATTTTGGACAAGCTCGACATGGGCAATCTCTTCTAAGAAGATACCTCGGATGAGATCTCTATATTGTGTTGCTTTCCCCCTGAAATTACTGCTCTGGAAGAAAAACTGCATCATCGTGCGCATTTCTCCGAATTGTCCGCCCAAGGTTTCTTGGAGAACCTTCGCGGCAGCAGGGTCTGGCTTATCTGGCTTGATGATATTGATCAATTCCTCTTTGTAATAATACATGGACGTCGCCTCTTTCATTTAATTTGCATTCTAGCATCCATGTATTAATGTGGTTTTCTCTGAATCATTTTATGCAATAGCTCCTGTTACTGATTAGCAGTATGCAGGATTATCAGGGAGTTTGAAATGATGAATATGCTTTTACCGGAAGTTCAGAAGATGGGTGATGAACAGCTCCTTCTAGGAATGCAAAATCTCTATCAAGATATGGAATTAGCTTGGGCATTAGCCAATTGCCAGAATCCTAAGGAGTGCTATGCTCGACAAATCATTCGAGCTATTAAGAGTGATTCCTACATAATGTTTCATATGAAACAATGGAAGGAGCCATAAATGATTACCCGAAACACTGCGGCGCTCCAATTGTGATAAAACCGAAAAAAAACGGATTTCGGATTAGGAGTCACATTTTTTCAAAGGAATATGATATAGAAGACTATCAGCGCACTTATTTGCACGAGAAATTCAATATAGCACAGGCGGAGACAGTATCAACCAAACCGATACAAGATGCTATAAAGAAATAACCGGTCTGGCTGCTAAAGCGGCAGGAGCTGTTATTTGTGGGGGAGTCATGGCGACTGGAGATACAGGTTCAGCCATTATTGAGCTGAATTTCAACCCAGCCATCCATATTCACTGCTATCCATTCAAGGGTGAAAACCGCCAGATTGGGAAGCAGATTCTAGACCTTTTATTTGAACGGTAAAAAACCCCCTCTGCAAACTGAAACCAATCGTTTGCAGGGGGGCTCTTTTTAAGCAGCCATTTTCCGGCATGCCTCCGCACAGCTGAAGCAAGCTTCTGCGCACATTTGGCAGTGGTCCATATCATGCTTCCTGCATTCCTGTCCGCAAGTCTCACAGATTTCGGCGCAAAGCCTGCAAATCTCTTTTGCGAAAGGGCTGTTGGATTGCATAGATCGTGCAGCGAGGGCGCAAATGTCGGCACACTCACGATCAAGTCGGATGCATTCACTCATCATCTTCACATCATCTTCTTTTAGGCAGGCATCAAAGCACATATTGCATGCATCCATACATGCAAGGCAGGCATCGATGCATTCTTGATACATATTTTCTTTCACCATCATTCCTCCTACATCTGTATTATCCATAGTTCTATTCCCCGCTAAAAAAGCAATAAACAAAATAATGATTGACTCTGACGCAACGTCACGCTTTAGGATGGAAGAAAGGGAGGAGAAACAAGATGTACAGGATAAAGGAATTGGCCAACATGTCTGGCATCAGCATTCGAACCTTACATTACTATGATCAGATTAATCTGTTGAAACCTAGCCGAATAGAAGAGAATGGCTACCGCCTTTATGATAAGGGAGCAGCCGGGCGCCTGCAGCAAATCCTTTTCCTGAAGGAGCTTGATTTTCCGCTCAATGAGATCAAGAGAATTCTTGATGATCCCTATTTCGATGAGATGGAAGCTTTGCAGATGCAAAGAAAAATCCTTGTTGAAAAGCGCGACCGCTTAAATAGTATTATCCATTCCGTCGACGAAACAATAGAAGCGATTAGAGGAGGGAAAGAGATGGATTCCAACGAACGTCTGCGGCCATTTGACAGGAGCAAGCTAGATGAATTTCAAAAGAAGTATGAGCAAGAGGTAAGAAAGAGGTATGGGCAAACAAAAGCCTACGAGCAATCAGAGAAGAAACGGAAATCCTATAGGGATGATGATTTCGCCAAAATAGAGCAAGAGAGATTAGCTATCTTCAAGAAAATAGTTGCTGTCATGGACCAGAATCCAGGGGAGGAGGCCGTGCAGGATCTCATCCATGAATGGCGCATGCACATCACCCGCTACCATTATGAGTGCACTATTGAGATTTTCCGCGGGCTTGGGGAAATGTACACAGCTGATGAGCGTTTCAAAGAAAATCTCAATCAAATCAAAAACGGGCTCGCCGAATATATGAGTGAAGCAATGCGTATATACGGAAGCCATCATAATGAATGAAAAGAGCGCTGAAGAGCGCTTTTTTTTATTTGGGATGGATTTAGGCTTTAAAAGAATTATTTTTGTGGAAAATAAAAAATTTCTAAGAGCAAAACATTGAAGTTTACTCATAATCATGTATAATATTGAAAGTCAAAAGTAAACTAAAAGTTTGGTAACAATAAACTTTCTCTATCAAGGGTTTACTAATAATAAACCGATTTGGGGTTATAGAATGTTACAAGCGATTGGAAGTAAAATTAAAAACCTGCGATTAAAAAAGGGACTCACACAAGAAGAATTGGGTGAGAGAACCGATTTAAGTAAAGGCTATATATCACAGCTAGAACGAGGACTCAGTTCCCCATCTATTGAGACCTTTTTTGATATCCTAGAGGTTCTTGGGTGCACGCCCAAGCAATTCTTTGATGAAGAGGAAAGAATTCAAAAGGTTGTTTATGGAGAAGGAGACACCACTGAATACGTCGATGAGGAACGCGGCTATCAAATTCAATGGCTTGTCCCCGAATCCAATGAGAAGGAAATGGAGCCTATCCTTTTAACCTTTAAGGAAAAGGGCGAGTTTAAGAAATTCGAGCCATCCTTGTCAGAAACATTTGCGTACGTATTAAAAGGAAGAATCATGATAACTCTGGGCAAGAAAGAATACTATGCCAAGGCTGGGGAAGCAATCTATTTCAGTGCGACAGAAGATCATCAAATCGTCAATGATCATGCTGGAGAGAGTGAATTATTGCTTGTAGCGACGGAGTCTTATCTTTAATTAATAGTCCAAAGAAGGAGTAATGACCATGACTAATCAACCCATTATTCGTTTTGAGAACGTCACCAAGCAATATGATGACGATCCAGCCGTTTTGAAAAATGTCAGCTTTGAGATTGAGCGCGGGAAATTCTACACATTGCTCGGACCATCCGGCTGCGGTAAAACGACCATTCTCCGTATGATTGCAGGCTTTATGCAGCCTTCAGAAGGAAATATCTATTTCGACGGGAAGCGGATTAATGATGTTCCGGCCAATGAGCGTCAAGTGAACACTGTTTTCCAGGATTATGCCTTATTCCCGCATTTAAACGTTTTTGAAAATGTCGCGTTCGGCCTTCGCATTAAAAAAATGAAGGGTGACGAAATCGCGAAAAAAGTAAAGGAAGCCTTGCGTTTCGTTAACTTAGCAGGCTATGAGAACCGTGAAATCAAGGGAATGTCTGGCGGTCAGCGCCAACGGGTAGCCATCGCGCGTGCCATCGTCAATGAGCCTGAAATCATCCTCCTAGATGAACCATTATCTGCCCTTGACCTGAAGCTTCGTACCGAAATGCAGTATGAGCTTCGCGAATTGCAGCGCCGCCTTGGCATTACCTTCATCTTTGTTACGCATGACCAGGAAGAGGCTCTTGCGATGAGTGATGAAATTTTTGTCCTTAATAAGGGCCGAATTGAACAAAGCGGTACGCCAACAGATATTTATGATGAACCAGTCAACCGCTTCGTTGCTGATTTCATCGGTGAATCAAATATTGTCCCAGGCAAGATGATCGCCGACTTCAAAGTGAAGTTTGGCGAAAAAGAATTCGATTGTGTTGACCAAGGTTTTAGACCAAATGAAACAGTTGAAGTCGTCATTCGCCCAGAGGATTTGGAAATCACCACACGCGAGAATGGGAAGCTGCAAGTACGTGTTGACTCTCAGCTGTTCCGCGGGGTTCACTATGAGATATGCTGCTTTGATGAGGCAGGGAATGAATGGCTTGTCCACTCCACGAAAAAAGCCGTTGTGGGAGATGAGATTGGCTTGAATTTTGATGAGGAAGCAATCCATGTCATGCTGCCGGGGGAAACGGAAGAGGAATTCGATAAACGCCTAGAAGCGTATGATGAGGCCGGCCATGAAGAATAGAGCCAAAACCTTATATCTCATCCCATACTCTCTCTGGATTGCGTTATTTGTCATCTTCCCAATCCTATTAGTTGTTTACTATTCCTTCATTGGACTTGATGGAGGGTTCACACTAGAGAACTACGCGAAGTTCTTTACGCCGGTATACTTACGAATGACGCTCAGTTCATTCTGGTACGCCTTTATCGTAACAGCACTCGCTTTATTGATTGCCTATCCAACGGCCTATTTATTAACCAAAACAAAGCATAAGCAATTATGGCTTCTATTGATTATCCTGCCAACCTGGATTAATTTGCTGTTAAAAGCATATGCGTTCATTGGCATCTTTGGCACATACGGCGCAGCCAACGCCTTCTTGGAGGTGCTCGGCATTGGAACGAAGCAAATCCTGTTTACGGATTTCAGCTTTATATTTGTCGCTACCTATATCTTTATCCCGTTCATGCTTCTGCCAATCTACAATTCGCTTGAGGAAATGAACCAATCGTACGTCGATGCGGCAAGAGACCTCGGTGCATCTAAATGGGTAACCTTCCGCCGTGTCGTCCTTCCCCTCACGCTTGATGGGGTAAAATCTGGTGCGCAAGCTGTTTTCATTCCAGCCTTGTCACTCTTCATGATTACACGTCTTATCGCCGGAAACCGTGTCATCACGCTCGGTACAGCGATTGAGCAGCACTTCCTTGTCACGCAGGACTGGGGTATGGGTGCTACAATTGCCGTGTTCTTAATTATCGCTATGGTCTTAATCATGATTATGACAGGCAGAAGAAAGTGAGGGATGGAGAATGAAGAAGAAATTTAAACTATCGAATCTATACTTAATTCTTGTGTTTGCCATCCTTTATGCACCAATCTTCTATCTAATGTTCTACTCCTTTAATGCGAGCGGAACGATGCATAATTTTGATGGGTTCACACTTGAATGGTATAAGGAAGTATTCGCCGATACGCGACTTCTTATTATTGTATTGAACACATTGGTCATTGCCCTATTATCCGCCTTGATCTCCACAGTTTTAGGCGTGTTTGGCGCATTGGCCATCCATGAAGTAAAGAAAAGAAGAACAAAAAATACACTGTTATCTTTAAACAACATACTCATCGTCAGCCCGGATGTCATCATCGGTGCATCCTTCCTGATTATGTTTACGATTATCGGCATTAAGCTTGGATTTGTCTCTGTGCTTCTGTCACATATTGCGTTCAGTGTGCCAATTGTTGTTATCATGGTGCTCCCTAAACTTCAGGAAATGAGTCCAACCTTAATCGATGCTGCGCGCGATTTAGGGGCAAGTCAATGGAATGTACTGACGAAAGTCATCCTGCCATTTATCACGCCGGGCATCTTTGCCGGATTCTTTATGGCATTGACCTACTCGCTCGATGATTTCGCGGTAACCTTCTTCGTAACAGGCAATGGTTTCAGCACCTTATCGGTAGAGATTTACTCAATGGCACGCCAAGGCATCTCCTTGACCATTAATGCCTTGAGCACATTGCTGTTCCTGTTCACGATTCTATTGGTCATTGGGTATTACTTCATTACCCAGCGCAGCGCTAGGCCACAAAAAATGGGGGTTAGAGAATGAGTAAATTAACCCGCTCGCTTATCATAATCCTGATCGTATCCTTCGGCCTGCTATATATGATCAATCGATTGAATAATGCCCAAGGATACTCAGGCGATAATACACTGACTGTATACAACTGGGGCGATTACATCGACTCTGATTTAATCGAAAAATTTGAAGAAGAAACAGGCATCAAGGTCATCTATCAAACATTTGACTCCAATGAAGCGATGATGACAAAAATCGAACAAGGCGGAACAAGCTATGATATAGCCGTTCCATCCGAATATGCCATCAGCAAAATGAAGGATGAAGGATTGCTCCATGAACTTGACCATGACAAGATCCCTAACCTTCAGTACATTGATTCACGATTCTTAGATTTATCTTTTGATGAGGGAAACAAATACTCCATTCCTTATTTCTGGGGAACAGTCGGAATCGCCTATAACACAAAGATGCTCCCTGACATGAAATTCACAAGCTGGAACGACCTATGGAGCAAGAATTTGGAGAACCAGATCCTCCTCGTCGACGGTGCCCGTGAAGTCATGGGAATGGGCCTAAACAGCCTGAATTATTCGCTCAATGACACGAACAAAGACCATCTAGTCGAGGCTAAAAACAAACTGGATACCCTGACACCAAACATTAAAGCAATCGTCGGGGACGAAATCAAAATGCTTCTCGCACAAGAAGAAGCAGCTGTCGGACTTGTCTGGTCAGGTGACGCCGCTGACATCATGTGGGAGAATGAAAACATCGACTACGTCGTACCAAAAGAAGGCTCAAACCTCTGGTTCGACAACATGGTCATCCCTAAAACAGCGAAGAACATAGATGGAGCACATCAATTCATCAACTTCATGCTTGACCCAGAAAACGCCGCCCAAAACGCAGACTACGTCGGCTACTCCACGCCAAACAGCGCTGCCTTGGACATTCTCGGCGAAGAGGTCTCAAGCGATGAACGCTTCTACCCATCCGAGGAACTCACATCAAGACTTGAGGTCTACAACAACCTCGGCAAACAAATGCTCGCCTACTATAATGAGCTGTTTTTGGAATTTAAGATGCATAAGAAATAAACTGGAACTCCGGCGCCGACTGACGATGGCGCCGGAGTTTTTTTGTTGGAAGGAGAATGGGGAGGGATGGGCGAATGAGTATAGGGTGGTAATTTTATAAGAAAGGAGGATAATACACTGCCAATACCAAGATTATGGATTGATGATGCTATTTATCATATCATTAACCGAGGAGCCAGAAAGGAACCGATATTCTTAAATAACATCGATAAATACCGGTTTCTATTGATTCTTACAGAAGCCCACCATAAATATCAATTTAAGCTACATGCATACTGCCTTATGAACAACCACTTCCATCTCCTCATCCAATCAGCTACACATTCTCCAAGTAAAATTATGCAAACCATCCTGCAACGTTATTCCAGTTATTTTAATCGCACATATCAGACCCATGGGCATGTCTTTCAAGATCGCTTTCATGCTGTTCATGTAGATCAAGAGAATTATTTTCTCAATGTAAGCAAATATATTCACCTAAACCCTGTAGTAGCTGGAATGGTTGCAAAGCCGGAAGACTATCAATGGAGCAGCTATAATTCTTATATTAAGAATACGCAAAGAAGTCATCCCTTTATCGAAACAACCAAGACCTATGCCTGCTACCAGCATAATCCGCGAGAGATGTACCGAAAGTTCGTAGAAAAATAAAGCAGAGATGAAAGGCAAGGGTATAGCTCTTGCCTTTTGTTGATGAAGGATGGGAAGAGCCAGGCAATGCCCACCCTTCGCCCAGGCAAGGGGTAGGAAGTGTGGGAAAGGGGTGGGAGGAAGATGGGAGAAGCCACGCATATCCCATCCTTCACCCAGGCAAGAGGTAGGAAGTGTGGGAAAGGGGTGGGAGGAAGATGGGAAGAGCCACGCATATCCCACCCTTCACCCAGGCGAGGGGTAGGAAGAGTGGGAATAGGAGATTAAGTCCATATAATTGTGTAAATAAAAAGAGTCATTTTATTCACTCTTGGAAACAATGTTTTTTATCCCAAAAA